>NZ_JBEXMH010000004.1:0-244056 GCF_040610415.1 Amycolatopsis sp. NPDC004079
GTGGCGGGGGGCTGGACGGGGTGGTGCGGGTGGGTACCCTGGTGGTATTCGTCTCCGGTGTGGGTTCCCCTCACGGACTTTCGCAGGGGCGGAGCCAGGCGGCGCACCACACCCCTGGGCCGAGCCGCGAGCGCCGATCACGTCGCGAGCTCTTCGACTCGGCGGCCCGGCCGGGGTAAGGCCCGGGTCGCGAGAACCGCGCAGAGCACCGCCAGCGGCACCTCGGCGAAGGCCGCCATCAGCACCGCCAGCGTGAAGTCCGGACCCGGGGCAGCCGTCATGGTGTCGAACCAGGCGTCGGCCAGCAGCAGGGCCGAGGTCGCGGCGGCGGTCAGGCAGGCCCGGCGGTCGCCGCGTCTGAGGAGCAGTCCGGTGGAGAGCAGGCCGAGCGCCTCGAGGCTGTCCAGACCCGTCCACGTCCAGGCCCAGTGCGCGGCCTGAGCGGTGGACGGCAGCTCGGTGTGCAGGAAGACCAGCCAGGGAATCATCGCCAGCCCGAGCACGGTGAGGACCGTGGCTGCCCGGCGCAGCAACAGGGGGAGCGTCGAAGCGGCTGCGGTCTTCGCAAGGATCCGCGGGACACCGCTCGCCATGACACCTGACCCCCTCCGGTGCCCGCCTCTCGGGCACCACATCAGGATGTCTTCGCGGCGTGCCCGAGGCAGTAACGCTCCTATCCGACTTGATGGTGGCAGCAGGTACACCTTCCCGGAGATCTCCCGCCGGAACTAATCCGCGTCACGGAGATCAGGCATGTCCCTGAGCTGCCTCCGCGAAGTGATCCCGAGCTTGCGAAAGATGTTCCGAAGGTGCGCGTCCACCGTCCGAGGGCTGAGGAACAGCCGCGTCGCGACTTCCTTGGACGTAGCCCCCGCGGCGACCTCGCGGGCGATGTGCATTTCCTGCATGGTCAACCGGTCATAGGTATGCGAGGAACGGTTGCGCGCGACCTCCCCGGTAGCCCGCAGCTCGTCGGCGGCCCGTCGCGTGAACGCCTCCAGCCCGATCTTCGACAGCTGCTCATGCGCGACCCGCAGATGCTCGCGTGCGTCGCGACGACGGCCTGCGCGGCGCAGCCATTCCCCGTACCGCAGGTGTGCCCGCGCGATCTGCACGGACAACGGACTGCCGGACAAATACGAGAACGCCGCGAGGTAGTCGTCTTCCGCGTCGGTGACCATCGCCCGCGCGCCTGCCGCGACGCCGAGCGCGAAGTCGGTGTCAGCGGATTCCGTGCGCTCCACCAACGCAGCCAGTGCCGACCGCGCGACGGCGTCCTCCCCGCATCGCACGGCGGCCTCGATCTGTTCGGGCAGCGCGATGCCGGTGAGGAAGAGGTCACCGCTCGCGACGGCCTGTGTCGCGGCTTCGAAAGCGGCGGGATATTCGCCAAGGCCGTTGTACAGCACGGCCATCGCCCAGTGGGCGTTCGCGGTCAGCTGCCCGGTGCGCCGGCTCGTGGCCTCGGCGAACAGGTCGAGCACCTCCTGCTTGCGCCCGCGCATCGCCGCCAGGTGCACTCGCGGGTAGAGCTGCGGCGGATCGCCGAGAGCGTCGGCGATCGCTTCTTCCTCGGCGATCGCCGCCATCGCCTGTCCGAAGTTCCCGGTGAGCACCGCGTACACCGCCGCTTGCGAGAGACCGAGCCGGATGGTCATCGGCGATCCCGTGGACTGTCCGGTCCGCGTCAGCCAGTCGATGATCGTGCGGTGCAGGTCGAGGTCCCACAGTTCGCCCGCGAGCACGGTGGCCAGTGCGGGCGTCCGGGTCCAGCCCGCGTCGTCGCCGGTGAGGACCTGCCGGACGGCGGGCACCCCGGCGCGGTGGCCCTCGGTGGTCAAGCGCACCAGCGCGGCCAGGAGATCCGGCGGCCCGGACGGGGGCGCGGCGGCGAGCACCCGGTCCAGCACTCCCGCGGCCCGCCCGACGACCAGCCCCATTTCCAGCGCCGCCACCAGGAACTCGCGCGACCGTTCCGGATCGCTGTCCGCGAGCTGCTGCGCGGCGTGCAGGATGATTTCCGGACCGCGAACCGCCCCGTCCGCGCCTTGGACGAAGGCGATCTGCCCGCGCAACAGGTCGACCGAGGCGTGCTGCGGGAGCGCCAGCGTCGAGGTGTCGATGCTGGTCAGCAGGTCGGCGGCCGCGTCGGTCCGGCCTGCCGCGAGCGTCGCCCGCGCGGCTGCAAGTGTGCGTTCGACCTGCTTGCCGGGGTCGAGCGACAGCGCGGCGGCCCGCTCGAGGAAGGCGGCTGCGGCTGCGACACCACCGCGTGCTTGTGCGCGGGAAGCCGATAGCTCTAGCTCCGCCGCGACGTCTTCGTCCGGCCCGGCGGTGGCCTGCGCACGGTGCCAGGCGCGACGGTCGCCAGCGGTGTCCGGGTCGGTGACGTCGGCCAGCGCTCGATGCGCTGCCTGCCGCTGTTTTGGCTCAGCCGCGCGGTAAGCGGCCGAGCGCGCCAGCGGATGCGCGAAGCGCGCCCGGGTGTCGAACAGGATCAGCCCGGACGCCTCCGCGGCAGCGCTCGCGGCGGGCACGTCGAGGTCGAGCTGTCGTGCGGCTGCCCACAGCAGACCCGGGTCGCCGGTGGGATCGGCGCTCGCGAGGACCAGCAGCTGCCGCGCGTCCGGGGGCAGATCCGCCATCCTCGCGAGGAAACTCCGCTCGATCCGGCTCGCGATCGGCGACGGCGTCGGCAGCGCGAAACCGCCTGCTTTCGGCAGTTCGATCAGGGCGAGCGGATTGCCGCGGGCTTCGGCGAGCAGGCGATCGCGCACCCGCTCGTCCAGCGTCACGGTCTTCTCCTCGGCCAGCAAGACGCGTGCCTGCGCGTCGCTCAGGCCGCCGACGGTGAGCCCGGGCAGTTCGTCCAGCCCGGGGACCGGGTCCTGGTCGCGGGCGGCGAACACCATCGCGATCGGCTCGGCCGAGACGCGCCGGGCCAGGAACGTCAACGCGCGAGCCGAGGCGGCGTCCAGCCAGTGCGCGTCGTCGATCACGCACAGCATCGGACGTTCCGCGGCCGCGGTGGCCAGCAGTTCGAGCGCGGCGAGACCGACGCGGAACGGGTCCGGCGCGCCGTCGGCCAGCCCGAACGCGACCAGGAGGGAGTCGCGGTAGGGCGTCGAGAGGGTGTCGAGGTGCTCCAGCACCGGAACGCACAGCTGGTGCAGCGCGGCGAACGGCAGCTCGCCCTCGAACTCCGACCCGGACGCACGGATCCGCTGAAACCGCTCCGCTGCCCGTTCGAGGTGGTCCAGCAGCGCGCTCTTGCCGATCCCCGGCTCGCCGCGGAGGACGAGCACGCCGCCCTCGCCCCGCTCCGCGGCCTTGACCAGCGCGAGAAGGCGCTCGATCTCGTCGTGCCGGCCGATGAGGGAGGACGTCGTGGGCATGGTCCGAACCTTAGGGCAGCGGCCGTAGGCGAAGTAGGCGATTGTCACCGACGCGAGCGGCGGGGTGTCCGGGCGATGGTGGGGACAGGCCACCCGAGGAAAGGAAATTCCACAATGGACACCGTGCTCGTCACCGGAGCGACCGGAACTGTCGGCTCCGCGCTGATCCCCGCTCTGCAGGAACGCGGCGGCACCGTCCGCGCCATGACCCGGGGCCGTCCCGTTGACGGTGTCGAGACCGTCACCGCCGACCTGCAGGACCCGGCCTCGGTCGCCGCGGCGCTGAAGGGAGTCGACGCGGTGTTCCTGAACAGCCCTTCGGCCGCCGACGCCGCCGAATTGCAGATCCAGTTCGCCAACCTGGCCCGCGACGCCGGCGTCAACCGGCTCGTGCTGCTCTCCCAGTACGCGGCCCGCGCCGATTCGCCGGTGCGCTTCCTGCGCTGGCACGCCGAAGTCGAGGCGCACGTCGAGAAAATCGGGCTCGACTACACCGTGCTGCGGCCCAATCTCTATCTGCAAGGGTTGCTCAACTTCTCCGCCACCATCGCGCAGGGATTCCTCGCCGCGCCCATAGGCGACGCGGCGGTCAGCGTCATCGACACCCGGGATATCTCAGCCGCCGCCGCTGCCGTGCTCACCAGCAGCGGACACTCCGGCCGCACCTACACCCTGACCGGCCCGCGCGCCGTGACCCACACCGAGATCGCCGCCGCGCTCTCGGCCGCCACCGGACGGGACATCGCGTTCCACGACGCACCCGCCGACCAGTTCGCCGCCGCGCTGACCGGCTTGCTCCCGTCGTGGCAGATCGGCGGCCTCGTCGAGGACTACGCCCATTACGCCCGCGGCGAGGCCGCCGAGGTGCACACCTCCGTCGCCGATCTCACCGGCCGCCCCGCGCGCGACCTCACCGATTTCGCCCTGGACTACGCCGCCGCGTTCGCGGCTCTCTGAAAGGAAAATCCGATGATCTACCACAGCATTCGGTTCACGCTCAAGCCCGAGGTCACCTCGGACGAGAAGGGTGCGCTCGTCGCGAAGATGCGCGAGCTGTTCGACGCGATCCCGGCGGTCAAGGCCCGCGTCGCCGGCCCGGATTTCGGCGGGAAGTACGAATACGGCGCCGTCCTGGTGATCGAGGACATCGCGGGGTACTCGGACTACATGAACCACCCGGCGCACCTCGAACTGGACCGGATCGGGCTGCCGTTCGTGGACGAGTTCATGTCGTCCGACATCACCGACGACCCGGACCCGGAGATCGGCGCGAAGATCGCCGAGGTCCACCGGATCCGGTTCGAGAACGTGCCGGACATCGCGGACCTCATCTCCGGTCTCGCCGAGTACACCGGCAGCGCGGCACCGGGCAAGAACGGCGGCTGACGCGGTGTGGCGGGCGGGGTTTCGCAGGTGGACCACGCCCGCCGCGTTAATTCGTTCGCGTCCGCCCTTGGCCGCTGGGTAAGCTGACGGGGAGCTGCTGCCGTTCATCGGAGAGGGACATTGATCTTCTGAGGTGCAGAGACACCGCGACCCGGGTTTTCGCCCGTCGCGCGTCTGGCCTCGGATGACGGCAACCAGAATCCCGTCCCGTGATACGCGTGCTGTGCCGCGGTGTCTCCCCGTTCTTGTCCATCACGAACGAGGAGTTACGCCTGTGTCTTCGTCCATTGTGTGCTCAGACCTCAGTTTCGCCTGGCCGGACGGCGAGGTCGTCTTCGACCGGTTCAATGTGACGATCAGCGAGGGCCGCACCGGGCTCATCGGGCTCAACGGCTCCGGGAAATCCACCTTGCTCCGGCTGATTTCCGGGGAGCTGCGGCCGGCCGCGGGCACGATCAGCGTGTCCGGCGAACTCGGCTACCTGCCGCAGAACCTGATCCTCGCCTCCGCTCGCCGGGTGGACGAGGTGCTCGGCCTGCGGGAGATCCGGGCCGCGCTCGCCGCGATCGAGCGCGGGGAAGCCGACGAGCGCCATTTCGCGACCGTCGGCGATCAGTGGGACGTCGAGGAACGCACCCGCGCGACGCTCGATCAACTCGGCCTCGCGCACGTCGCCCTGGACGCGCGGGCGGGGGAGCTGTCCGGCGGCGAACTGATCCTGCTCGGCCTCGCCGCGCAGTTCCTGCGGCAGCCGGACGTGCTCGTGCTCGACGAACCGACCAACAACCTGGACCTGCGGGCCCGGCGCCGGGTCGGCGAGGCGGTCCGGGGGTGGAAAGGCGTGCTGGTACTGGTATCTCACGACCGCGAGTTGCTGCGGCACGTCGACCGGATCGGCGATCTCCGTTCCGGGGAGGTGACCTGCTACGGCGGGAATCTGGAGGATTACGAGGCCGCGGTGGCCGTCGAGCAGGAGGCGGCGGCGCGGATGATGCGCGCCGCGGAGTCGGATCTCAAACGGCAGAAGCGGGAGCTGATCGAGGCGCGGACCAAACTGGACCGGCGTGCTCGGTACGGCCGGAAACAGTGGGAGAACAAGCGCGAGCCCAAAGTCCGGATGCGCAAACGCCAGGAGGACGCGGAAATCGCCGCGGGCAAGCACCGCGCGATGCATCTCGGCAAGGTGGCGGAGGCCAAGGAACGGCTGAAGGAGGCCGAGGGCGCGGTCCGCGTCGACGACGAGATCCGGATCGACCTCCCGGAAACCACGGTACCGTCCGGAAAAGAAGTGCTCACGCTGTCCGATGTGGAGCTTCGGAACGGTCTCGCGGTGAACCTCGCACTGTGCGGAGCGGAGCGAATCGCCTTGGTCGGGCCGAACGGTTCCGGCAAGACCACGCTGCTGCAAACGATCACCGGAGCGATCGAGCCGCGCGCCGGAACAGTGCACGTCCCGGTTCCGGTGCGCTGGTTGCCGCAACGGCTCGACATTCTCGACGACACGCTGTCCGCCGCACAGAACGTGGCCCGGGCAGCCCCGTCCGCGTCGAACAACGAGATCCGCGCTCAACTCGCCCGGTTCCTGTTGCGCGGCAGGCAGGCGGATCAGGCAGCCGGAAGCCTTTCGGGAGGCGAGCGTTTCCGGGCAACGCTGGCGACGTTGCTGCTCGCGGAACCGGCACCGCAACTGCTGTTGCTGGACGAGCCCACGAACAATCTGGACCTGGCCAGCGTCCGGCAATTGTCGGAGGCACTGAATGCTTACGCTGGCGCTCTTATGGTGGTGAGCCACGACATCCCGTTCCTGCACACAATCGGGGCGACGAGGTGGGTGCAGCTCGGGTCCACAGTGGAGGAAGCAATGGTCAGCGGATCGCGGTGAGGAGCGTGACCGCTCCTGCCGCGATCAGCGCCGCCGCGAATCCGGTCCCGCCGCCGAGGTTGGCGATCGTGCTGAACACGGCGACCCCGCCGCCCGCACCGATGGCGAACCCGACTTCCTGGGTCGCCCCGGCTGCTCCGGCGTGTTCGGCGGTCGCGGCCTCGAACAGCGCAGTGGTCGCCAAGGTGCCGATCGCGCCGTACCCAAACCCGACCAGCGCAACCGGAAGCACTGTGTGCGTCAACGGAATCGCGGCTAGGCCGACAGCCTGAATCACCAACGCGATAGACGTCGACGTCCGGCTGCGCAGCCAGTTCAGGCTGAACGGCGCGACCAACCCGCCGACTGCGGTCGCCACGGCTTGCGGAGCCAACGCGAAACCCGCCTCAATCGGCGTCCGCCCTTGCGCGTGCTGAAGTTCGAGGCTGACGAGATAGAGGCAAGCCGCGGCGGTCGCGGCGGAAACGACGATCCGTGCGAACGACGACGCGAACCCCGGCCGCAGAAACAGCCGGACCTGCAACAACGGTTCCCGGAGCCGAAGCTGTCGGCGTACGAACACAATTCCCGCCGCCAAACCCGCCGCCGTGCACAACAACCCGCGCAACGGTGCGGCGGTGATTTCCTGCAGCCCGTATACAATCCCGCCGATCGCCGCCACCGACCACAGCAGACTCGGGATCTCCCATCCGGCAGCCGCCTGCCCGACCGATTCCGGCAGCAACCACATCGCCAGCGCGATCGTGAGCACCGCGAGCGGCACCAGCGCGAGGAAAACCCAGCGCCAGCCCGGCCCTTCGGTCAGCAGTCCGCCGACGACCGGTCCCAGCGCGTTCCCCACTCCCAGCGTCGTGATCCACGCCCCGTTGGCGAACGCGAGCGAGCGGCCGGAAAAGAGCGATCCGATGGTGCCGACGACCCCGGCCAGAATCAGCGCGCTGGCCACCCCGAGCAACCCGCGGCACACAATGAGCAACGCCGCGCTGGTGGCGGCCGCGGCCACCGCGTTCAGCACCGCCAACGCGCTCACGCCCAGCAGCAGCACGCGTTTCCGCCCGTACCGGTCGCCCGCGCGAGCCGCGCCGACCATCGCGACCGCCAGCGCGAGCGGGTACACGTCGACGATCCACGCGCGCGCCGGCGCGGACACCTGCAGTTCGGCAGCGATCCGCGGCAGCGCGGTGTTGACCATGCCGAGGGCGAGACTTCCGCCGAGCACTCCAGCCAGCAAAGGAATCAGAACGAGCCCGCGCCGAGGCTCCACTCGGGTCAACGCCATGCGACGATCGTGTCTGGTACCCCATTGGTCGACAAGTACGGACTTCACCGTCCGGTACTAACCGAATGGATAGTGAGGAGGCCGGATGCGTCCGCAAACGGAGAAGGCCGTGCGAGCGTGGCGAACCTCATGCGCCGCCGAGATCACGACGATGGTGCTCGGCGGCGCGTGGAAGCCGAGCATCCTGCACGCACTGGCCGACCACGGCGTGCTCCGCTTCGGCGAACTCTCGCGCCTGCTGCCGGATCTCACCGACCGAGTCCTGACCCGCCAGCTACGCGAACTGGAAGCCGACGGCCTCCTGCGTCGCGTGGTGTACCCGCAGGTGCCGCCGAAGGTCGAGTACAGCCTGACGGAACTGGGCGAAAACGCGCAGGAAGTACTGAACGCGATGGCGGCGTGGGGCCGGTCCTACGCCGAGAAGCACGACCCCGGCCGGTGACCTGCCGGGCCTGTCCGGCAGCGGATTCTCCGTAGCATCAAGGTCATGAGCGAGCACGAACTGCCGAGCAACTGGGGTCGCTGGGGCGCCGACGACGAACGCGGCACCCTGAACCTGATCACCGACGAGGTCCGCGAACGAGCCGGGCGCGAAGTGCGCACCGGCCGCTCGGTCTCCCTCGCGGTGCCGATCCGGCCCGCGCCGGTGCTGAGCGGCCCCTTCCCGCCGCGGACCGCCGAAGAGTCGCCGGTGCAGCAGCTCATGCTGTACACCGGAAGCCCGGCGTTCGCGCACGCGGACGTCATGACGGTGACGAACCACCACACCCTGTCGACGCACCTGGACGCGCTGGCGCACATCCCGCAGGACGGACAGGTGTACCCGGGCCGCCCGGCGAACGAGAGCGTCACGATGGGCGGCGTCGTGCACGGGTCGACCGCGGCGTTCGCCGAAGGGATTGTGACCAGGGGAGTTCTGCTGGATCTCGGCGCCGACGGACCGGTGCCCGCCGATCGCGTGATCACCGGGCAGGACCTCGATGCCGCGGAGGAACGCTGCGAAGTCCACGTCGAACCCGGCGACGCACTGGTCGCGCGGTTCGGCTGGGTGCGGACCCGCTACCGCGGAAACCCGATGCCCGGCATGAGCGTCGACGCGGTGCGGTGGATGCACGACCGCGGTGTGTCGCTGTATGCCGGGGACCTCTCGGATGCTTACCCGCCCTCGCAACCGTTCGCGATGCACGGGGTGGCCCTCCCGCGGTTGGGCATGCCGCTGATCGACGCCGTGGACGCCGACGAACTCGCCGCGGTGTGTGCGGAGCTCGGCCGGTACAGCTTTCTCTTCGTCGCCGCGCCGCCGAGGATCCTCGGGTTGACGGGGGTGCCGGTCAACCCGCTCGCGATCTTCTGAGCGGCCTTGGCCTTCCCTGTCGGCCGTTTTTTGGTGGCGGCAAGGGCAGTCTCTTGTTCTCAGATTCGGTTCGTGTGCGGGTGCCGGTCGAACCGGTGGAGCAGGAAGGCGAATCCCAACGTGACGGCTATCGGTACGGCGTAAATGACGACCGGCAGAACCGGGTAGGCATCGAGCTGTCCGAGCACCCGCGCGACGATTGGTGCCGCGATGAGCGGCGCGAGAAGGATCAACGCCGCACGACGGCCGCTTCGCGTGCTAATGCGGCAGGCAGCAAAGACGCCGACCACCAGCACCACCAGCTGCACGAGTTGGGCGAGAGGAAGGTGCATGCCCCGGGCTGTCGTCGTGAGAGCGAGCAGTACCGCGACTGTGCTGACGAGAATGGCGAGTCGCCACCGGCCCAGCAGCGCCAAAGCACGGCGCGGGCCTGGAGACACGGTCATCGCGACTGCCGCGAAAACGCTGAGCAGCACCCAGCCCGCGGTCACGTCCACCGCCCAGTGCCGGGCAGGATCGAGAATCGCGACAGAAAGCAGAGCGGCGGTAGCCAGCCAGGCGAGGGCCACCGACGCCCGGCGCAGGCCGCACACGCCGAGCACGGCGGCGGCGAGCCAAGCCGTCCACACTGGGACGTCGGCTAGCGCGCTGAGCCACATCCTCAGCGGCCAACCGTCCATTCGGGACACGGTCCGGATCTCGCGCACTGTCGAAGCCGCTCCGGTCAGCAGGAGCAACGGTGCCAGCAGGCTGACGATCGCCAGCGCGTCCCGGCGGCCGTGCCCTCCCAGGGTCTGTCGCCAGCGCACTTGGACGGCACCCCACACGAGGTCCAGGGTTTCCGTTTTCCCTGGCGTGCTTCGGTTTCCGGCACCGTCGAGCAGCACTCCCAGCATTTCTTCGCCGTGCACGTCCCGGTGTGCGCGCGGGTACAAAGCCAGCAGCCGCCGGTAGCGCCGCTCAAGGTCGTTCATGCCAGTCCTCCCGCGCTGCGGAGCTGAAGCCGCTGTTCGGCGGCGGTGGTGTGGCGTTGCCGTCGCCGGACTTCGGCGGCCAGCCGCGCGGCTCCCGGTTCGGTCAAGCGGTAGTAGCGGCGCAGCCTGCTGTCCACGACTTCCTCGCGATCCACTTCCACCCAGCCTTCCGCGCTGAGCCGGTCCAGCGCGGCGTACAACGTTCCGGCCCGCAGCGTGACCTGGCCGCCGGAGATCGACTCGACGTCGCGCAGCACGCCGTACCCGTGCTGCGGCTGAGCGGCGAGCGCGGTGAGGACCAGGAAGGTCGGCTCGCGCAGGGCACCGTCATTCATGCGGGAAGCATATACCGATGACCTGTATATGGCGACCAGGGTGCCTGCTTGACGTTGCTAGCTGTTTCAGTGCAGACTGAAATAACTAGCAAGAAGGGGAGAACGACACATGAGCTCTGAACAGGTGAGGTTCACCAGCCGGGGGACCCGGTGCGCCGGCGATCTGTATCTGCCGGACGTCGAGGGCCCGGTTCCCGGTCTGGTGCTGGGACACAGCGGGGTGATGGTCAAAGAGGCGCTGGCGGTGTTCGCGCCGTACTTCGTGCGCGCCGGATTCGCCGTGCTGGCGATCGACTACCGCACGGTCGGCGGCAGTGAAGGGGAACCGCGGGGCCAGGACTATCCGGAACGGCAGGCGGAGGACTTTCGCAGCGCGATCTCCTACCTGCAGCAACGGCCGGAGGTCGACAGCGCACGGATCGGGCTGTGGGGGGTCAGCATCGGCGGATCGGTCGCGGTGCAGGCGGCGGTGCTGGACCGGCGTGCGAAGTGTGTCGTCGTGCAGAGCCCCAGCGTGTGGAACGGGTGGCGGTACCTGGAACGGATGGCCGGCTGGGCCGGGGTGCGCGCGGTGCGCGACCAGCTCGACGAGGATTGGCAGCGGCAGTACGAGGGCGAGGCCGGCGCGCGGGTCCCGCATCTGAAGCTGGGGGACAGCGTTCAGGGCGCGCCGGACGTCGCCGCGGAGATGTTTCCCGCCTACCGCAACGAAAAGACGCTCGACTCGACCGAGCACCTGCTCACCTTCGCGCCGGAGGAACTCATCCACCGGCTGGCCCCGACGCCGCTGTTGATGATCGCCAACGGCGGCTGGGATCCGTACCACGTGCTGGAGGAGGCGCAGAGCGCGTTCGCCAAGGCAGGCGAGCCGAAGCGGCTCGAGGTGCTGCCCTACGACGTGCTCGGCCTCTACACCGGACCTGGGCTCGAAGAGGCGATGGCGCTGGCCGTGGATTGGTTCGACCAGCACCTGCGCAAGGCCCCGCGGCCCGGCGTCACCCCGGTGCCTTCCCGCGATACGGGGGCCGTCATGACAGAGTGACTGATCTGAAGAGCCGGCCGAGGAGGGCGCGCGATGTCCCATCAGGACAAGCAGGGCGAGGTGCTGCAGTGGGTCGAGCGGGTGGCGACGTTCTGCGTCGAGGAATGGGCGCTGCCGCCGATCACCGGGCGCATCCTCGGCCTGCTGATGATCTGCGACCCGCCTGAGCAGTCCGCGGGCCAGATCGCCGACACGATCCAGGCCAGCCGCGCCTCGCTGACGTCGAACATGCGCTTCCTGACCACTATCGGGCTCATCCGCAAGGTCCGCGTCCCCGGCGACCGCACGACTTACTACCGCATCGAAGACGACGCCTGGCACAAGGTGGTCCAGCGCAAGCTCGACAGCCTCGGCGCCTTCGGCGACATCGCCGACGAGGGCATGAAACTCGCCGGGGGCGGCCCGAACACCGAACGCATCCGCGCCGCGCAACGGTCCCTGACCTGGCTGCGCGACCTCGCGGAGCGCAATCCCCTGAAAACGTAAGGACTTTCTCGTGCCAAGCCTGCGTCTCGACCTGGACCCGCTCCGGGAGACCCTGCTGCTCACCCTCCACGCCAGGGCCCTGGATTCCCAGTCGCCGCACCCCATCCTCGGCGACATTCACGCGGCCCGCGTCGCTGAGCGGATCGACTACGACTTCGCCCGGCTGAAGGTCAAACCGAGCCTGGTCTGCGGTACCGCTCTGCGCGCCAAGAAACTCGACGAGGCGGTCCGGGCCTTTGTCGCTGCCCACCCGGACGCAGTCGTGCTAGACCTCGGGTGCGGCCTGGATTCGCGGGCGCTCCGCTGCGACCCGCCCGACGGCGTCGACTGGTACGACGTCGACTTCCCGGATGTCGTCGCCCTGCGGCCGCAATTCCTTCCGGCGCGGTCTCAGTGCATCGGCGCTGATCTGACTGAGCCCGGCTGGCTCGACTCGCTGCCCCGCGATCGACCCGCGATGATCGTCGCCGAGGGCGTCCTGCCGTTCCTGCCCGGCGATGCCTTCCAGCGAATGGCGCGGCAGCTGACCGCGCATTTCGAGACCGGGGAGTTGGCGCTCAACGGTTACACCCGGTTCGCTGCCTGGTCGATGAAGTACCACCCGACGATCAAGGCCATCGGGATCACCGCGGCGCAGGGCTTCGACGACGCGCACGAGCCGGAGAGGTGGCAGGCCGGTCTGACTCTGGTCGACGAGCAGCTGCTGACCCGCGTTCCGGAGGTCAGCTCTTTCCCCCAGCCGCTGCGCGCGGTGACTCGGTTGATGGGTTTCAGCACCGCGTTGTCCCGGCAGGGCACTCGGGTGCTTCGGTACCGGTTCCAGTAACGGCGGGCCGCAGCTCCCGGTCAGGGCGAGCGGGTCACCGGGACGAACAGTGTTCGGCCGACGAACACCCCGGGATAGGGTGCACTGGTGGACCCGAAAGAACGACGCGCGGCGCGGTCCCTTGCCGTTGCCCGCTGACCCGGCGGCCTGAGCCGCGAACGCTAGCCTGGTCGTATGGCAGACACCCGTCCTGGAGGCCGGACCGCTCGCACGCGCGCGGCGGTGCACAACGCCGTGCGCGAGTTGTTCGCCGAGGGACGCGACCAGCCGTCGGTGCGGGAAGTGTCCGAACGCTCAGGTGTGCACGAGGTGACGATCTACCGGCGGTGGGGACGGATCGAGTCGCTGGTCCTCGACGTCGCCGTCACCCAGCTCAACGACGAAGCCCCGTTCCCGGACAGCGGCGACCTGCGCCGCGACCTGCTCGACTGGGCGCACGCGGTCGCCGGACAGGTGAAGACGCGCGAGGGATTCGCGTTGTTCCGCGCGCTGGCCGCGGCTACGTCTCCGCTCGGGGGCGGGCAGGGCGAACAGGCCGCTGTCGATGCGGCCGGGTACCTGCGGCAGCGGACCGCACAGCTGCAACGGGCGCTGGACCGGGTGGCGGCCGCTGGCGGGAAGCCGCCGACGGTGGCGCACGTGTTCGACGTGGTGCTCGCGCCGATCTATCTGCGGGCGATTTTCGGGTATGAGCCGCCGGATACGGAGTTGGCGGCGCTGGTGGATCGGGCGCTCGCTACTGCCTGAGGTCTGCTGCCCCTGCTTCGCCGAGGGCCGTGCGGGACTCAGAGTCCCAACGCCAGGAACTTAAGCCGCGTGACCTCGGCCCGCTGATCGTCCACAAAGGACGCCAAAGCATTAAAATGCCCGATTCGTCGCCGTATGACCGTGTCTTGAAGTCCGTGAAGGACTCCTTGAGGGAATCAGATTCCCCCAAGGGGCCCTTCACGGACCTCAACCCGGTGCCCGCACGCGGGTCCGCGGCGACCTGCGCTCAACCGGATCGAGTCAGCTGAGCTGGGGAATCACGCCAGCAGCACGTCCGCATCACAGCCTTGAGTTCCTGGCATTGACTCCGAGCCCCTCGCGGCCGTCTGGGCGTTGGCTGAAAAATCTAACTGCAGGATCTCTTGCATTAGTGGCCATCCCTTCGCATACTTCTCGTTAGTGCAAGTTTTCTAACGTTAAGAGCGGAGTCCTCATGGCCGGCAGCGCACACCCGCTTCGTGATCGGATCGCCGTCGTCACCGGGGCGAGTTCGGGGATCGGGGCGCAGATCGCCCGCGAGCTCGGCTCCGCCGGGGCTCGGATTGCCCTGGTGGGGCGGGATTCTCAGCGGCTCGCGGCGGTCGCCGGGGAGCTGACCTCGGCGGGGGTCGAGGCCGAGCCGATCGTCGCTGATCTCGCGACCGCGGCAGGGCCCCAGGAGGTCGTGGACCGCACGATCGCCCGGTTCGGCGGCATCGACGTGCTCGTGCACGCCGCCGGGGTCTTCCTGCCGACGCCGTTCGCCGACACCACTGACGAGATCCTCGACGCGCAGTGGGCGACCAACGTCCGTGCGCCGTTCCGGCTGACCAGGGCGGCTGCCGAGCACCTCGGCGACGGCAGCAGCGTCATCTTCGTGTCGTCCATCTGCGGGCACGTCGGATTCCCGAACTCCAGCGCCTATTGCGCGACCAAGGGCGCGGTGGAGCTGCTGGTCAAATCGCTGACCGCCGAGTTCGCGCCGCAGGGAATCCGGGTGAACGCCGTCGCCCCGGGCAACGTGCGCACGAGCATCAACGCGCACCTGCTCGCGGATTCCGATTACGAGCGCCAGATGCTCGACTCGACTCCGGCGGGACGCGTCGGCGAGGTCGGCGACATCGCGCCCGCGGTCGCGTTCCTCGCCTCCCCTGCCGCGTCGTACATCCACGGTGCCAGCCTGCTGATCGACGGCGGCTGGGTGGCATCGTGAAGCCGAAGTTCCGCGAACTCGTGACTGCGAGCGGGCTCGACGTGGTCACGGAACCGCTCGACGAAGCGGTAGTGCTTGCTGCGCTTCAAAAACTGCACGGCTTGTCCGGACGGTTGGAGCGGATCGCGTCGGAGAAGGACGAGACGTTCGTCCTGCACACGGCAGACGCGCGCTACCTGGTCAAGGTGAGCGGCGAAGCGTGGGAGGATCTCGCGTTGCAGACGGCGGTGCTGCGGCATCTCGAACGCACCGCACCCGAGCTGCCGGTGCCCGTGGTGAAGTCCGGTGTGGACGGTGCGGATCTGCACGACATCGCAAGTGGACGGTCGCTGCGGGTCTTGTCGTTCTTGCCGGGGGAGCCGCTGGCCGAGAGCGCTGCTGATCCGGAGCCTTTCGGCCGGTGGCACGGGCAGCTCACCCGTGCGCTCGCTGGCTTCCCCGGGAAACGGACTCTGCTGTGGGATCTGCGCCACCTCGGTGCGCTCGTGCCGTTGCTGGACACAGTGGACGGTCCACATCGAACACTCGCTCAAGAAGTATTGGCGGAGTTCGCGTTCCGCGTCCGGCCAGGTGAGCTGGAAACCCAACTGGTGCACAACGACATGAGTCCGCACAACCTCCTCGTTGACGCGCGCGGCGAGCTGGCCGGAATCCTCGACTTCGGCGATGTGCTCACCACGGCGGTGATCTTCGACCTTGCCATCGCGCTGTCCAACCTCCTCGACGCGGACGCGACGGACCCGTGGGCGGCTCCGCTCGCGTGGCTGCGCGGCTACCTCCAGATCAGGCCGGTCGCCGAAGAAGAACTCGCGCTGCTCCCGTTGCTGGCCACCGCGAGATTGTTGCAGCGCGCGCTGATCGCGTCGTGGCGGGCCCGGCGGGACCCGGCCCGCGCGGAGTACGTCCTCTCGCACGCGTCCCGCGATTGGACCACCGCCCGCGCCGTGTATGCGGACCCCCGAGTTCTGGAGGTGGGGCGATGACCCGGCCGGAAATGGTCAACGGCTTCACCAGCGAGCACCTTTCCTCTCAACCACCGCACATCCGAGAGCTGATCGACCGGCGCGCGAAAGTGCTCGGGCCGGGATACCAGCTGTTCTACACCAACCCGGTCGAAGTCAGCCGGGGTTCGGGCGTGCACCTCTACGATCCCGCGGGCAACGAATACCTCGATGCCTACAACAACGTCGTCTCGCTCGGCCACTGCCACCCGGCCGTCGTCGAGGCGGTGACCCGGCAGCTGTCGACGCTCACCACGAATACCCGTTACCTGCAAGAAGATCTGCTCGACTTCTCCGAACGACTGCTCGCGACCTTCCCCGCCGAACTTGACCGAGTCACTTACACCTGCACCGGTTCGGAAGCCAACGACCTCGCCCTGAGAATCGCCCGGGCGCACACCGGAAACACCGGGATCATCGTCACGCGCAACGCGTATCACGGCGTAACCGCCGAGGTCGCCGCGTTCTCCCCGTCACTTGGCCCGACGTCGCCACTGGGACCGCACGTCCGCACGATCAGCGCACCGGATCCCTTGCGGCACGGAGACGTGACGGGCATGCTGCGCAACGAGATCCGGGCAGCTATCGAAGACCTTCAGCAGCATGACTTCGGCGTGTGCGCGCTCGTGGTGGACAGCATCTTCTCCTCCGACGGTGTGCAGCCGTTCCCGACGGATCTGCTGGGAGTTCTCGCCGCCGAAGTCCGCGCGGCAGGCGGCGTCTACCTCGCCGACGAAGTCCAAGCCGGATTCGGCCGTACCGGGGCCGGATGGTGGGGTTTCGGCAGGCATGACGTCGTACCGGACCTCGTGACCCTCGGAAAGCCGATGGGCAACGGAATCCCCGTGGCCGCGACCGTGCTGCGGAACGAGATCGGCCGGGAGTTCGGCCAGAAAGTCCGCTACTTCAACACATTCGGCGGCAGCAACGTGCCGATCGCGGCGGCCTCGGCGGTGCTTGGCGCCATCGAGCGCGAAGGACTCATCGACAACGCCCGCGAGATCGGCGCACAGTTGCTCAGTGGCTTCACCGAAATCGTCGAGAGGCATCCGTTTCTCGTCGAGGCGCGCGGTGCCGGGCTGTTTCTCGGCATCGAGGTGACCGAACCGGACAGTACCGAGCCAGACCGGGAAACCGCTCAGTCCCTTGTGGACGATCTGCGGGAGAACTTCGTGCTCGTGTCGGCGTCCGGGCCGCACGGCAACGTCATCAAAATCCGGCCGCCGCTGGTTTTTTCTGCCGCAGACGCCGCATTGCTGCTCGAGCGCTTCGCTGACGCAGCCGCCCGAGTCCGGAGGTGCGCATGACCGCACCGACGATCGACCTCAACGCCGACGCCGGCGAAAGCTTCGGCCGCTGGACCCTCGGCGACGACGACGCCCTGTTCCAGCACATCACGACCGCCAACATCGCGTGCGGCTACCACGCGGGCGACCCGGCGACCATGCGTTCGTCCCTGATCCGCGCGCGGAACGCGGGAATCGCCGCAGGAGCCCACCCCGGTTACCCGGACCTGCTGGGCTTCGGCCGCCGCGCATTGCCCGCGACCGACTCCGACGTGGTCGACTACATCCTCTACCAGGTCGGCGCGCTCGCCGGACTCGCCGCGGCGGAGGAAGTCCCGCTCACCCACGTCAAACCGCACGGCGCGTTGATGGGCCGGATCTGCCGTTCACCCGAACTGGCGGTCACGGTCACGAGAGAGCTTCAGTCCGTTCTCCACGGGGTGCCGCTCATGTTCGCGCCGACCGAGGCGCAGCGCGCGGTGGTCGCAGCCGGATTGCCGGTCATCCCGGAGAACGCGGCCGACCTCGACTTCGATCAGGACGGCATCAACCTCGTCGAACCGATTCCCGAGGCCAAGGACCCAGCGGCGGTGGCGGACCGGGCGCTGGAGATGGCGCGCGGCACGGTCCAGACGGTCGACGGAACGGTGATTCCGATGCCAGTGCGATCGGTGTGCGTGCACGGCGATCGGCCGAACGCGGTGGCGGTAGCGGAAGCGGTGCGTCGTCGTCTTGAGGCGGCTGGGTTCGTGGTGCGTGCGGCATGAGCTACCAATTCTTCGCCGATGGCGCCCGCGCCAGTTTCGGCGGCGACGAGTTCGTCTTCGTCGAGGTCTGCGAAAGCATGGATCTCGCCCAGGCACTGCGCATCCAGGCGATCACCGGCGAATTGTCGCGGCGCGAGCTGCCCGGAATTCTCGACGTCGCCCCGGCCAACGCCAGCTACCTCGTGCGCGTCGACCCGGACATCCTTTACCCGCGCGAACTGGTGCGAACCCTGGCCCGACTGCACGAACGGTTCGGGGAAGCGGGATCGGTCGCGCTGGACACGGAGATCATCGAAATCCCGGTCTGGTACGGAGATCCGGAGACCGAGCGAGTCTGCCTGAAGTTCCGCGACCGGCACCAATCGGGAGCCGAAACCGATCTCGCCTACACCGCGCGCGTCAACGGGCTGGCTGAGGACGAGCTCGTAGCCGCGCATTCGTCGGCGCCTTTCATCGTCACTTTCCCGTGTTTCAAACCGGGCAATACCGAATGCGTCCAGCTCGTGCCGCGCGAACGGCAACTCCAGGTGCCGAAATACCTGCGCCCGCGGACCGAAACCCCGGCAAGGGCCGTCGCGCACGGCGGCGCGTTCACCGTCGTCTATCCCACCGCAGGCGTCGGCGGCTACCAGCTGCTGGGGCGATCCCCGGTCCCGGTCGCCGATCTCGCGCAGCGGACGCCCGGATTCGAGACGTCGAAAGTGCTCGCCACGATCTCCACGCTGCTGAGCTTCCGGCCCATTCCCGGCGACGAATACGCGCAGCTGCGCACCGATTCCCGCGAAGGCCGCTACCGATACCGCCGCGCGCCGGTCCGGTTCGCGCTCGCCGAATTCCTCGCCGACCCAGCTGGCTATCCGCGGATATTGAGGACGGCGTTGTCATGCTGACCGTCCTCGCCCCTGGCGCGCGCACGCTCGTCCAAGACCTCGGCCGCGCCGGGCAATACGCCATCGGCCTGCCCCCGTCCGGCGCGCTCGACCAGTACTCGCACCGCTGCGCCAACCTGCTCGTCGGCAACGACGAAACCGCGGCGACGCTGGAAATCACCATGATCGGCCCGGAACTGCGCTTCGCCGAACCGGCAATCGTGGCGGTCACCGGCGGCGAAGCCGAGATCAGCATCGACGGAACACGCGCCGAGTGCTGGCAGACGCTGTCCGCGGACGCCGGCCAAGTACTGCGGATCGGCACGTTGCGCACCGGCTGCCACGCCTACCTCGCCGTGCGCGGCGGGATCGCGACGGAACTGTTCCTCGGCAGCCGGTCCACCTACCAGAGTTCGGCGATCGGCAGTCCGCTCGCTTCCGGCGACACCCTGCCGATCGGCGACGAGACTGACGGATTCTGTCCTGGGGAGGGCAGCACCGTCGACCCGCGGTTGCGTCCCGCGCTCGGCGGACACCAGCCGTTGCGGCTGGTCGAAGGGCTGTGCCGGTACCGCTTCACCGACGAGAGCGTCCGGGAGTTCTTCTCCTCGACGTTCACCGTCTCGGCCGAGTCCGACCGCACCGGCCGCAGGCTGATCGGCCCGGCACTGCGGTTCGTGGACCGCGAAGCCCCGTTCGGCGCGGGCGACAACCCCAGCAACGTGGTCGACCTCGGCTACCCGGTCGGCTCCGTGCAGGTCCCCAACGGCGAGGAGGCCATCTGCCTGCTGCGCGACGCCGTGACCGGCGGCGGCTACGCCACGATCGGCACCGTCGTGACCGCCGACCTCGACGTCCTCGCCCAGCTCAAAGCACCGGACACGGTCCGTTTCGTGCCGGTGTCGCTCGACCAGGCCGTCGCCGCCCGGCGCGAGAGCCGCGACCGGCTCGACCACGTGCGGCGCGGGCTGCGGCTGCTCTCCCTGTACTGACCCGTCTTCCGGCAGCACCCGGCCGTCCCCGGAGGACGGCGCGAACGCCCCCGTTCGCCAGCGCCGCTCGTACCCGCCTCGCTCCGAGGAGCCCCGCCATGACCACTCCCGAACTCGCCGTCGCCACCCCGAGGCACGCTTCGCCGTGGACCGTCCGGACCTTGCTGATCCTGCTCGTCCTCGACCTGACCTACCTCGTCAACGCGATGGACCGGCAGGTGTTCGCGATCCTGCTGCCGGACATCAAGCAGGCCTACCTGCTCACCGGCACCCAGGCCGGGACGCTGTCCACGATCTTCACCCTCGGCATGGGGCTGGCCGGCATCCCGGCGGGGTACCTGGCCGACCGGATCGGCCGCAAACGGGTCATCATCGCGAGCCTGCTGCTGTTCTCGATCACCTGCGCGCTGCAGGCGACGGCGCACGGGCTCGTCGACCTGACCGCGTGGCGGATCCTGTCCGGCGTCGGCGAAGGAGCGCAGAACGCGGCGCTGTACGCGGCCGTCGGCGCGTACTTCCACCGCAACCGCGCGGTCGCGATCGGGTCGATCAACGCGGCGTTCGGGCTCGGCGCGTTCGCCGGTCCGCTCTGGGGCGGGGCGCTGCTGTCCTCGACCGGCAACTGGCGCGTTCCGTTGCTGGTGTTCGGCGGGCTCGGCCTGGTCATTCTCGTGGTCATGGCGTTCACGGTGCCGCGATCGGCGACGGAAACCGGACGCCAGGAGGCGCCCCGTGAGATGCCGACGACCGGCCGTGAGATCCGGTTCTTCAACCGCCGGGTCGTCTGCTGCGCCATCGCGACCCTCGCGGCGGGCTTCTCGATCTACGGTTACCTCGGGCTGTATCCCACCTATCTCCGCGACGCGCACGGCTACTCCGGCAGCCAGATCTCAGTCGCCGCGGGCATGTTCGGGCTCGGCGCGCTCACGTCGGTCTTCTGCGGCATGTTCGCCGACCGGCTCGACCAGCGGCTGGTCAACGTCGCCGGATTCGCCGCGATCGCCGGGTGCGGGGCGGGCATCTTCGCCTTCGCCGACGCCTATCCCGCGCAGCTCGTGCTTTCGCTGGTGCTGGGGATCGCGTTCACCGGGATCGTTTACACCAACACAAACGCGCTCATGCAGCGTTCGGTGCCCGCCGCGAAGGCGGGCCGGGCGAGCGGGCTGTTCGTCGCGGCCATGTATCTCCCGGCGAGCGTGTCCGGCTATTTCTTCGCGGCGGTCAAATCCGGTTTGGGGTGGCACACCGCCGGAGTCATCCAGCTGTGCGCGATCCCCGTCGTCGGCCTCGTCGCGATGGCCGCGATGGGCAAAGCGCGCGACTGACCACAAAGGACAGAGAGGAAAAACATGACACAGCACTACGAACCGTACTCCGAAGTGCGCGACGGCATGCGGATCGACTGGGACGTCCGGCTCTCGATGAGCGACGGCGTGACGCTCGCCGCGGACATCTTCCGGCCGGATGACGACCAGCCGCATCCGGTGCTGCTCGCGGCGAGTCCGTACGGGAAGGGACTCTCGTTCGCCGACGGGTTCCCTTCGCAGTTCTCGGCGCTGGTGCGCGACCATCCCGAGGTGGTGGCCACTTCTACGGGCGCTTATCAGGTTTGGGAGTACCCGGACCCGGAACGGTGGGTCCCGGAGGGCTATGTGTGCGTGCGGATCGACGTGCGCGGCACCGGCGGCAGCGAAGGGACGATCGACTTCTTTTCGCCGCGCGAGGCGCAAGATCTCTACGAAGCGATCGAATGGGCCGGTGTTCAGGATTGGAGCAACGGGAACGTCGGGATGCTCGGCATCTCCTATCTGGCGACCAATCAATGGCTGGCCGCCGCGCTTTCCCCGCCGCACCTCAAGGCCATTTGCCCGTGGGAGGGCGCGTCCGACTATTTCCGCGAATACACCCACCACGGCGGGATCCCGACGGAATTCATGCCCAGCTGGGCTCCGAACCAGGTGCTGCGCATCCAGCACGGCCGCGCCGACGCGCCGGCCAACCCGAACACCGGGCGTCGGGTCTCCGGAAAACCCGTGCGTACCGAGGAAGAACTGGCGGCGGCCGCGATCCGGATCTCCGACGTCCTGCTCGAACGGCCGGTCGTCGACAACTACTACCAGGACCGGACCGCGGTGCTGGAGAAGATCACCGTGCCGGTGCTGTCCTCCTCGAACTGGGGCGGCATGGGTCTGCATTCGCGCGGGAACTTCGAGGGCTTCCACCGGGTTTCGTCCGAACAGAAGTGGCTGGAGGTGCACGGGCTGGAACACTGGACTGAGTTCTACACCGACTACGGCCTCGACGTGCAGCGCCGGTTCTTCGACCATTTCCTCAAGGGCGAGGCCAACGGCTGGGACGCTCAGCCGCCGGTCCAGTTGCAGGTACGCACGCCAGACAGCTTTTTCCTGCGCCACGAACGGGAATGGCCGCTCGCGCGTACGGAATGGACCTGGCTGAATCTCGACCTCGGCACTCGCGCGCTGACTGAACACGCTCCCGCTGGCTGGCAGCAAGCGGAGTTCGCCGCGCGGTCGGAAGGGCTGCTCTTCACTCTGCCGCCCGACTCGCGGGAAGTCGAATACACCGGTCCGGCGGCGGTGAAATTGTTCGTTTCGTCGACGACCGAGGACGCTGATCTTTTCGTCACGGTGCACCTGTTCGATCCTGACGGCGTCGAGGTCCTTTTCCCGACTGCTTTCGAGCCGCACGGTCCGGTCGGCCAGGGCTGGTTGCGCCTGTCGCACCGCGAACTCGACCCGGAATTGTCGCGCCCCTACCGTCCTTGGCAGCGGCATACGGCCGCGTCTCCGCTGGTGCCCGGGGAGGTGTACGAGGCCGACGTGGAGATCTGGCCGTTCTCGATCGTGGTCCCGGCTGGGTATGCGCTCGGGGTTTCCGTGCGCGGCCAGGATTACGAGCACCATTTGCCCGGCCCGCACGAACTGACCTACGGCCGCGAAGTCCGGGGCAGCGGTGCGTACTGGCACGAACTCCCCGGCGATCGCGACCGGGCAGCTTATAGCGGCCGGACTGCCTTGCACAGCAACGAAAACCAGCGACCGCAGTTGCTGCTTCCCCGGATTCCGCGGGCCTGACCGCCGCACTTCGCGAACCGGTGTCACCCCGCCGAACCCGCGGCACGGAACCGCCGGTTTCGCGAAAGCGCCAGACGCCGCCCTCGGTGGGCGGCGTCTGGTCGCGGAGATGCCTGGACAGCGGGAAGTGCGCGGTTCTATCGTGAGGAGTTCGAAACCTGGGGAGGGGTCATGATTCGTCGGACAATTGTCTTGCTTGGCGTGCTGGGGCTGGCCGGGATCGGCGCGGTGGTGCCTGCTTCGGCCGCGTCGCCGAGGACTTCGCAGCTGACTCTCGATCCGAACTCGGGCGCGCCCGGCGATCCGGTGACGATGAGCTGGCAATGCAGCAAGGACGACGGCCCGGTGCGCCAGCTGTGGTCGAACGTGCTCACCGGTTTCCCGGCGAACCCGCACACCTACGTCGGCACCGCACGGGCGGCGGTGCGGCCGGACGTCACTCCGGCGGGGAACGGGAATTACTGGGTGGCACTGGACTGCCAGCATTCGTACTCGATCCTGCCGTTCACCGTGCGCTGAGCTGAGTGGTCCGCGGCCTAGAATCGGCTGCATGGCTGACCTCCTTGCCTTCCTCCGTGAGCTGGAGGCGACCACCGCCTGGACGGTGGCCGCCGACGACGCTTCGGTGAGGTGGCAACTGAGCGGGTCGACGTGGCAGGCGACGGTGATCGTCGATCCGCGGCGCTGGCTGGGAGTGGAGTTCGAGGCACGGGATCCGGCGAGCGGCAGCCGGGTCACCTACGACATCGATACCGACCTGTACGACATCTCGCAGGAGCGTCATCGCGAATTCGCCGAGGAAATCGAACGCGACATCATCGAGTTTCTCGGCAACCTGAGAACGGGTTCGATGCTGCGCGGAACTGACGGGGCGAAGCCGGTGCTCGTCTTTCCTCTCGACGGTTCCTGGGTCCGGGTGGTCCGGGGGCGGTTCTGGACCAGCGGGTCGACGCACGCCGATCTCGCTGCGGCCCAGGCCAGCGGAGACTACGTCGTGGTGCGGTGACTAGCCGGGCGGTCACGTGCCAGCGGCGCGATCCAGGGAGATTCGAGGTCCGCGCGGTCGGCGTCCCAGTCGTGGGTTTCCTTGCTGTACAGCCGGATCGACGCGCCGTCCGGATCGTGCACCACGACCAGCCAGCCGAGCAACCCGCGCAACACGCCGGAGTTCGGCACCCCCGCCGCGTCGAACCGGCGGACCCACGTCTCTGCAGTGGACTGGTCGGCGACCGCGAAGGTCACCGGGTCGAAGCCGGACATCGCGGCGGCCGTTCCGGGTGCGAGCCTGAGTTCGATCGGCTCTGCTATCCCGGGGACGGTGATGATATATCCGAACAGCGTCCCGTCCGGCGTGCGATGGTCCCAGCGCGGCTGCCTTGCCGCGCCGAACGCGCGTTCCCACCAGGCGAGGCTGCCGTCCAGGTCGCTCACCGGGAACTTCAGGTGGTGCACTCCGGCCAGGCTCGTCATGCCGCCTGCTTTCCGAGGACGACGCGGATCGCGGCCAGGTCGTGGTCGCCGAGGCCGTTGTCCGCGGCCTGGGTGTAGAGCCGCGCGAGCCGGTCCAGCAGCAGATCCGGGGCTCCGGCCGACGTCGCGGCGGCGCGGATGTGGGCGAGGTCCTTGATGGCGGCGCGGACCGGGCTCAGTACCTCGTCGGTTTCGCCGGTCAGCTGGGCCGCGCGGTAGTGCAGGTACGGGCTGTCGGCCTTCGAGCCGGCGACTGCGTCGAGGAAGAGCCGGAAATCCAATCCGAATGCCTCGGTCAGGGCGGCGGCTTGCGCGGCCATCGCGTTCAGACCGAAAAGCCAGGTGTTGCAGGCCAATTTCAGCAGGCTCGCATCTCCGGGCCGGTCCGCGACATCGACCACAGTGGACGCGAGCGCCTCGAGAACCGGGCTCGCCAGTCGCTTGGGTTCAGCGGCTCCCGCGACCATGAGCGTGAGCCCGCCCTGCTTGGGGTTGCCGAGGAACGGCGCGTCCAGCAAGGCCACGCCGAGCTGCTCCGCGGTCTGGACAATCTCGTCGATGTCCGCACCGACGGTCGCGCTTTGCAGTACGACCGCTTTGGCGTCGAGGGCTGGTGCGATCTCGCGCAGTACCTCCAGCACCGCTGCCGCGTCAAAGACCGTGACGAGCACGAATTCGGCTGTGCGCACCGCCTCGGCGGCGGTGGGGAAGACCGCCACGCCGTGCCCCGTAAGCGGCCGGGCGCGGGATTCGGTTCGGTTCCACGCGCGGACCGCGAGGCCGTGCTCCCGGAGCCGCCGCGCCATCGCGGAACCCGCGTCGCCGGTGCCGAGCACCGCTGCTGTTCGCATGGTGTCCCTCCTGATGTGTCAACTTGACGTATCAAGTCAGGTGTCCGATACTACCTCAAGAGCCGACGTAGGGGAGAGCATGAGCCGCGACCCGGAGCTGCTGGATCCGCGCGAGACGCGGCTGTGGCGTTCGTTCGTGCAGTTCAGCGGCACTGTGGTCGCGGCGGTCGAGCGAGATCTGTTCGCCGCTACGGGGTTGTCCGGCGCGGATTTCCAGATCCTGGCGCGGCTGCACGAGGCCGAGGACCGGCAGCTGAGCCAGAAACTGCTCGGCGAACTGACCGGCTGGACCGCGACCCGGCTTTCGCATCAACTCGCCCGCATGCACCGGCGTGGCCTGGTCGACCGCGCGGCTGCGGGACGAGGGCGGTTGATGCGGATTTCGCTTACTGAGGCGGGTTTGGGCACGTACGAGTCCGCTCTGCCTGCTTATGCTCGCGCGGTTCGAGAGCACTTCCTTGGCGATGCGGCGCTGGCGGAGGTGGAGGAGGGACTGCGCTTGCTCCGTGCGGCGAGGCCGGGTTCCGGCTGAGCGCTACTGGTATCTCACCGGGTTGCCGTTGAGATTGCCGCCGCCGCAGGGCCACGGACCGTCGGCCAAGGGGCCGAGGCCTGTGTCGCGGAAGAACAGCAGGTCGCTGCCCAGGCTGAAGACGACCAGCCCGTCCGCGAGCAGCAGGATCCGGCCCATCACCGCGCGGTCGTCCTCGCTGAGGAAGAGCTTGCGCAGGCGGAGGTCCGCATCGACGGTGAGGAGGCGTCCTTCGCGCCAGAACACGGCGGTGCCGTTGCTGTCCAGCGCCGGGTACGTGGTGTAGTAACCGCGCAGCAGCGGTCCGCCGAGCAGGGTGCCGTTTTCAGCCAGGCCGCGGAATCGCGAACGCAAGCGGCGGATGTTTTCGGATTCGGGACCACGAATGCCGCCGTGTTGATCGACCAGCAGCAAGCCGTGGCTGGACCACCTTTGCGTAGCCATTCCGGTGCGGTCGTAGCGGGTGGTGCGGAAGAAGCTGTAGCCCTGTTCGCCGATCAGGAATTCGCCGGGCGCCGCGACGGCGCACCGACCGCGCGGGCCAGGCAGGGTTTGGGAGATAACGCTGCCGTGCGCGGTGTCGAGGAAGAGCGTCACGCCGATCCCGCTGCCGTCGTCCGCGAAACCGGCCGCGATGCGATCGGCGGAGACGAGCAGCGGCTGCCAGCGCGACGCGGCGAGCGTTCGGGGCTCTCGCGAAGGTCCCGAGTGTTCGGCTGAGTCGAGGTCTTCCAGTTTCAGCGAGCCGAGCGGGATGCTGGTGGACCAGACTGTCTCGCCGCGTTCGTCGTGGCGGGCAACGCGCGGGACGCGACCAGGCGGTACGACGTGGGACCTGTCGGCGGGGAGCCACGACACGCAAAAGCCTTCCGGCAGCAGGACGAACGCGCCGAGATGCTCGTGCGGTTCGTGGTCGAGCGCGACTGAACGGAGGACCGCTCCAGCGAGGTCGAGTTCGGTCAGGACGTAGCGGCCAGCGTCCCGCTGGGCGATCCACACGGTCCCGCTGTCGCTGACCGGCGGCGGATACGGGTGGCCGTCAGCTCGGTGTTTCCAGAGCACGGCACCCGACGCGTCGAGTGCGGTGAGCACCGTGCGGGACAGGTTGTCGCCGTCGTACGTGGTTGCGACCAGCGGTCCGTCCGGGCCGGGCGCCGCGACGCCCCAGACCTGGCCGGGCAACGCGACCGTCAGCGGGCTGAGATGCATGCGCGGGTCCTTTCGCCGATCGGTTCCGACGATAGCGGCGATCGAAGAACAGTTCTCGCGCAACGGGTCGGATTGCCGCTATCATTTCCGGGCTAACGTCGACCTGTCGGGGGTCTGGCCGAGAAGGAGGTCGCATTCCCCGCCCTTGGTCAATCCGGCTTGAAGGCGACGAAATTCCGTGCGGCCGAAAGAATGAGCAGCTGTGCTCCGAACGGCCGTGAGCACGTGCGGCGCGGCCGAGGCGGGTCAATTCCTTTTTCCTGTGTTCTGCCCAAGCATGGAACGGGTGATCAGCTGTCATGAGAAAAGTTATCGTCGCGGCGATGTGTGTTCTCGCTTTGCTGGGGATGGGCGTTCCCGCCAGCGCGGACCCGGCACCGTCGAGCACGGTGAGCATTGCGCCGGCCACTGTCGCGCCAGGGGCGGCCCTGACCTTCTCGGTGACCTTGTCGAACGCCGACGCCGACCCGCTGAAAGGCGGAAAGCTCGGCCTGGGCGTCGCGAACGGCGCGATCAACCAACTCCTGGACGTCAGCACCTGCGCGCTGTGCTACCAGGCCGGAAACACCATTCGCTACGACGTGGGCGATGTCCCGGTCAACGGCAGCAAAACCTTCACCTTCACTATCGGGGTTTTCGCCAACGCGCAGCTCGGACAGTATGTAATTGAGCACCAGTTCGTCGGAGACAATTACTCCTACGAGACGCTGGAAGGCCCGACGGTCACCGTCTCGCGGTAGCGAGCGGCTGGCACTGCCTCGCCGGGTTGAGCCGGGCGACGCAGTGCCAGCGGCCGGTCAGCGGAACGAATCGGCGTGCTCGATCGCCCATTGCCGGAAAGCCGTCGCGGGAACACCGGTCACGTCCTCCACTGTGGACAGTGCGCCGGGGCTCGCCACCGCGCAGACTCCGGGGAACGACACCGCGGCGGCGAGGTCGTCGGCCGGGTCCTCGGTCGCGAGGCTGGGATCTTCCTCGAAACGCAGCGGGCGGCCCAGTGCCGCGCTGATCGCTGCGATTTTCTCCTGCGGCGTCAAGGTCGCAGGGCCGGTGAGCGGGTAGGTCTTGCCGCCGTGGCCGTCCTCCAGCAGCGCGCTGGCCGCCACCGAAGCGATGTCGCGCGGATCGATGGCGGGCGACGGCAGGCCCGGCCGCGGTGCCCGCACCACGCCGTCCGAGCGGATCGCGGGCGCCCAGAACAGCAGGTTCGAGAAGAATTCCCAGGGCCGCAGGATGGTCCACTCGAGGCCGCTGTCCCGCACGACCTGCTCGCCGCGGAGCAGCGTCCGGCCGACGGACGAGTCGGGGTGGGTCTGCGCGAGCAGCGACGACACTGTCACTACTCGCGCGGTGCCCGCTTCGGCCGCGGTTTTCAGGATCTGGCTGGTGTCCGTGTCTCCGGTCCGCAGCAGGAAAATCGCTTCGACGCCGGTGAGCGCCGGCCGGAGCGAGCCGGGATCCTCGAGATCGCCTTCGACGACGCCGACTCCCGCCGGAACCGTTGCCCGGCCGGGGGACCGGGTCAGCGCGCGGACCTCGGCTCCGGCCCCGGCGAGTCGTCCGACCAGCGAACGCCCGATGTTTCCGGTCGCGCCCGTCACCAAGATCATCAGCAATCTCCTTCGCGGTATGGCTCAGACCTTCACCGCGATCCTTCTCCCTCGACCTTGGTGGAGGTCAACCGCCGAATTACGCGGCGGTGCCCTCGATGTGCGCCTTGAGCAGTTCCAGCCCGGGCTGGATGCGCGCCGGGTCCTCGACCGGGTGCGGGCCGGCCGGTTCGGTGGGCGGGATCAGGCGCTCGAACAGGCGGCAGAACAGGGTCGTCCCGTCGCCGAGGTCGAAGGTGGTGAAGGTGGCGATCGCGTGCATCGACGGCGCCAGGGTTCCGTCGTCGAGCACGTCGCGGCCGACCACCGTCCAGAGTTTGCCCGGGACCCGCGCGACGACGGTGTACAGCTTCGGCTTTTCGTTCAGGTCCGGCTTGATGGTTTCGAGCAGTTCGTCGCCGAGTTCCGCGGGGACGTCCGCGGTGCCGCGCCGCACTTCGGTGCCGGACGCCATCGGCAGCCACTTCGGCAGGTTCGACCAGGTGGTGACCCAGTCGTACACCTCCTGCGCCGGGCGCTTGACCACGATGCGGTTTTCGACGAAGCGGATGTTCAGGTTGTCCGGAATCTGCCGGACGTACAGGGCTTCAGACATGATTTCTCTCCTTTTTGGGATTACTGCAGGGGTTACTTGGCGGAGTGCTGGCCGGTCATGAGCGCGCCGAGGTCGTCCGGTTCGAGGAACGACGGCGGCGGGGGCGGGCCCCAGCTGAACAGGCCCTGTGCGCCTTCGAAAACCTCCGGCTTCCAGATCTCGTCCTCGGGGACGCAGTCCATGTCGGAGTAGTACTCGCTGAAATTCCCCGCCGGATCCTTGAGATACCAGAAGAAATTGGAGCCCGCGTGATGGCGGCCGAGGCCCCAGACGTGCCGGTCGGGATGGCCGTTCAGCATCGCCGCGGCGCCGCGGCCGACGTCGTCGATGTCGTCGACCTGCCACGACGTGTGGTGCAGGAAGTTCACCGGCGCCGCGAGCGCCAGCACGTTGTGGTGGTCGACCGAGCAGCGCATGAAGGCGCCTTTGTTGCCGATGTAGTCGCTGACCTTGAAGCCGAGCGCTTCGGTGAAGAAGCGCATGGTGGCGTCGAGATCGGTGGTGCCCACCACGCAGTGGCCGAGTTTCTTGGGCCGGACCGCGCTGGTGCGCACCACGCCGGGCGCGCGGCCGGACCGCTCGATGCGGCCGGGTCCGTTGTACGGCGTGGCCAGCACCGGCTGCTGCGTGATCCGCGGCGAGATCTCGACCCGGACGGTGAATCCGGAGACCGGCTCGATCGCCGCGACGGCGGTGCCGGTTTCGGTGCTGACGACGCCGAGCCGGTTGAGGCGCGCCGCGGTCCGTGCGATGTCGTCGGCGTCGTCGACACCCACGCCGAGTTCGAGCAACTGCCGGTAAGGCGCGTGCCGGACGCGCAGCTGTTCGCCGCCGTCGAGCGTGGTGAAGGACCCGTCACCGACGTGGTCGAGACCGAAATCAGCGTAGTAGGCAATGGTTTCCGCGACGTTCGGGACCCCCATCGTGACCCGGGTCAGCCGATGCATCCCCATGTCAGGCCTCCGGATCCGCGACGAAGGTCTGCCGCATTTCGCCGAGGCCTTCGATCCGGCTGACCAGCTCTTCCCCGGCTCGCAGGAATCGCTGCGGCGTACGGCCGACGCCCACGCCGGACGGCGTTCCGGTGAAGACGAGATCGCCCGGATACAAGGTGAGGGTCCGCGACAGCGCGGAAATCAGCTTCCCGACCGGGAAGATCAGCTCGCGGGTCCGGCCGTCCTGCACGGTCTCGCCGTCGACCGCGCACGACAGCGCCAGGTCGTCTCGATCCGCCAGCTCGTCCGGCGTGACCAGCCACGGCCCGACCGGCGCGAAGTTCGGGAAAGACTTCCCGAGGCCGAACTGCGGGGCCGGGCCGGCCAGTTGCGAGACCCGCTCGGAAAGGTCCTGCCCGATCGTCACCCCGGCGAGGTGGTCCCAGGCCTCGGATTCCTCGACGCGATGGGTGGTTTGCCCGACGACCGCGACCAGTTCCACCTCCCAGTCCACGTTTCCGCCGGGCGGCAGCACGACCTCGGCGTCCGGGCCGGTCAGCGCGGAAACGAATTTGGCGAACACCGGGGGAAGTCCGTCCGGCGCGGCGAAACCGGATTCCGCGGCGTGCGCGTCGTAGTTGAGCCCGGCCGCGACGATCTGCCGCGGGGCGGGGGACGGCGGGCCCAGCTGGGCACGGGTGAAGACGACGTCGGGTTCGGCGGTGAGTTTCTTCGCCCAGGCCCGGAATTCGGTCCAGTTCTGGTAGACGGAGCCGAAGCCGAAGATGCCGCCCGATGCCTTGGCGACGTCGATTCCCTTGTCCTCGGCGGTGAGCAGGACGGCCCGGCCGTCCACATTGGCCAGTTTCACGGTTTTCTCCTCAGAAGCAGAGCGTCAGATTGGTGCGCACCGGCAGCGGGAGGCTGACGACGAGGTCGTTCCCCTCGCGCCGGACGTGCAGGCCTGGGGTTCCCGTCCCGGCGGAATCGGCGGCGAACACGTCGTCGCGGAAAAGTTTCCAAGGCGCCTCGGCGTTGCTGATCCGCAGCGTCACGTCGGTGGGTTTTCCGGCGACGGGACGCAAAGTCAGTGCCAGCAGCGACTTCTCCCGGTCGTACCAGGCGCGGAGAACCTCGGCCGTGCCGTCGATCCGGGTCACCTGGGGTTCGCGGAAATGCTCCGCGGTCCACGGGTGGTGATACATCTTCCACAGCCCGTCCGGGACGTTCAGCCGGGCGTAGCCGAGCATCGCGTTCCCGGTCAGCCGGTCCATGAAGATCAGGTTGCCGTTCTCGTCGAACGAACGGTCCTGACGCGGGTAGAACAGGCCGCCGTTCTCCCAGGTCGGATTCAGGTAGGCGTCGGCGTAGCCGAGCAGGCCGCGCAGGTTCTCCTGGTCGCCGACCTCGGCCATGCACCCGGCGACGTAGCCGAAAGCCGGGGCGCGCCAGGTGAAGTCCAGGTCGCGGGTGAACTCCGGGGCGCGGCCGGCGAGGCGGGCCCTGCGGGCCTCCAGGGCCGCGGTCGGCTCGGCGAGGGTGACCAGGCCGTCCGGGGTGCGCCGGATCTCGTCGCGGATCTGGTCCGGGTAGAGCCGGTGCACCAGGTCGCGGCTCCAGGCGTTCAGGTTCAGCGCCGTCCAGGCGTTTCCGCCGCCTTCCAGCGGCATTTCCGGGCGGTCCTGCTCGACCAGCCAGAGCCGCCAGTACTCGCCGTATTCGTTGAGGATTCCCCGCTTGTCCCACGCCGCCTGGTAGGACTGGGTGACCTCCTCGGCGACCGACGTGCCCTTGCGCAGGTCGAGGAACCGGAACCCGAGGATCGGGAACTGGTTGCAGACAAGGAAGAGGCAGTTGGGTTCGCAGACGATGCCGTACCAGCCTTGTTCGGCCATCTGCCAGTACAGGTTGTCGGCGAGCGAGCTGAGCGAGTACTCGTAGACTTCCGGGCCGAGTCCCTGGAACAGCGGGTCCCAGCGGAAGGAAAGCGCGCCGTCGCGGTCGTAGTGGTCGCTGTCGAAGAGCATGCTGTGCATGCCGAGCATCGCGAAGAAGCGGCCGCTGTACATGATGTTTTCTTTGAACACCGGATCGCGCCAGCCCTCGCGCAATTCCGTGATGTCCGGATTGTTGCGGATACTGCCCCGGCTGGTTTCGCGCCAGTACGCCCACACTTCCGGAAGCTGCATTTTCCGGATGATCTCCTCGAAGGCCGGACGGAACGCTCCGGGGGCCGCGGGAAGATGGTGGAAATGCGCGAAACCCAGGGTGTAGGCCATCTGCGTGAGCTGGTAGCGATAGGCGTCGGTCCATTCCTGGCCCCACAGCATGCTGCCCATGTTCGCCCACTCGTTGTCCTGCTGGGCGACCAGATTGCGCACGTGCTGGACGTGTCCCGCTTGGAAGTCGTCGAGCGCGGGATACCCCGAGATGTCCGGTGCGGCGAGCATCACCGCACCGCCTGGAAGGCCTTGACGGCGGCGGCGATGTCCTTGCTGTCCACCGTATCCGCGAAGTGCTTGAGGTAGTCGCCTTCGGGTCCCATGAGGAAAGTGAACGCGCTGTGCGGCATCCGGTAGCCGTCCGGTTCGTCGACGCGGCGGGCGTGCACGTGATACGCCTTCTTCATCGACTCGATTTCCGCGGCGGACCCGGTCAACCCGGTGATCCGCGGGTGCCGGGCGGCCAGAAACGCGTGCAGGACCTCCGGAGTGTCGCGTTCCGGATCGACCGTCACGTAAAGGGCCCGCACGCTATTCGCGAGTTCGCCGAGTTCTTCGAGTGCCTGGTCGATCCGGGCCAGCGCGGGCGGGCACACGATCTGGCAATGCGTGAAGCCGAAAAAGACGATGAGGTATTTGCCGAAATAGGAACGCTCGGTGACCGCGGCGCCGGAATCGTCGATCAGCCGGAAACTTCCGCCGACTGTCGGAACCGGGCGCACAATGGTCGCCGAACCGGAACCGGGAGGGGTGCAGCAGGAGGAATTCATTTCCATGACTCCAAGCTAGGAGCCGTGGCCATGCCCGTCCAATGCCGCGTTGGCGCTGGACTATGTCGGTTGGGTATAGCCGATGGTTGCCCGGATCTCGGCCGCCGCCTCGTCCAGCTTCCGCATCATCAGCAGCATCGTCGGGGTGAGCTGCCTGCCCGCGGGCAGCGTGACGCCGACCGATTCGACGATGCCGAGGTCGATCGGCAGCGCGGCCAGCTCCGGCTCGGTTTCGGCGACCAGCTGCGGCATCACGACCAGCGTGTCGGTCTCCAGCGCGATGGCGCGCACGGCCAGGAACGAACCGCATTCGATGCGGTTGGCCGGGGTCGAGAGGCCGCGGCTCAGGAGATGTTCTTCCAGCTGGCGCCGCTGCGGGTTGTCGGCGGGCGGCAGCGACCAGAGTTCGCCGATCAGATCGGCGATCGTGAGCCCGGGCCGCCGGTGCGCGGGATGCTCGCTGCGCGCCACCACACGGGCGGGTTCGTAGTAGAGGTGGTGCTGGCGCAGCCGGTCGTTGTTCGCCGGTTCGAGCGTGCCGACGACGAGGTCGACGTCGCCCGCGAGCAGCGCTTCGTACAGCGCTTCCGGACCGCCGTGCCGGATGATGACGGTCAGGTCGGGGGCGACGGCTTTCACCCGCGCGACCGCGCGGGGCAGCAGCACGCTCGCCCCGGCGAGGAAGGAGCCGATCGTGACGGTGCCGGCGTGGCCGTCGACCAGCTCTTCGAGATGCCGCCCGGCCTGGCGGAGTTCGGCGAGCACGGCCCGGGCGTGGTCGACGAACACCTCGCCGAACAGCGTCGCCGTCATCCCGCGCGGGCCGCGTTCGAACAGTTCGACCTTGAGGATCGACTCGAGTTCGCGCAGCCCGCGGGTCAGCACCGGCTGGGTGATGTGCAGCCGCTCGCCCGCGGCGACCAGCGACCCGTGCTCGGCGATCGCCACGACGTACCGCAGGTGCCGCAGCTTGAGCCTGCCGTCGGCGAGATCGGTCATCCGGAACGCTCGGCTGTTCGCATGCGCCCGATTCTGCCGGTCCGCTCAGTGGTGGCCGCCCACCGGCACGACGAAACTGACGGTTTTGCTGTCCAGGACGTGGTGCGTCGGGTCGGCGAGCCCGATCCACACCTTGTGCGGGCCGGGCGGCAGCGCCTGGATGATCAGCGGTTCGCCGCTGCCGTCGGCCCAGTGCCAGGGCGCGTCGTCGACCGTGACGTGGATGTGGCCGATGCGCGGCGAGACGTCGAGCGCGGCCGGGCCGTAGACCGGGACGATGCGCAGGTTCTCCGCCCGGTAGCGCAGGACGACCAGGCCTTTCGCGAGTTGTTCCGGCAGCGGCGCGTCGACGGCGAGCGAGGGCGGCGGCTGGGTCGGCAGCGGGACGACGGGTGCGGGCGGCCAGCCCGAGGCCGCCGCGGGAGGGGCGGCTGGCGGAGTCGAGGGAGCCGCGGAAGCTGAGCAGGCGGTCGCCAGCAAGACAACCGAACCGAGGACCGCGGTACGAAGAAAGTGAGCCATGGAAAGAAAACTAGGTCGCTGTTGATCATCGCCGCGACTGTCGGATGACCGTATCGCTGTACGTCGGCAGGGAAGTGCCGTGCGTGCCGTTGGGGTCGGCACGCACGGCACAGGTCAGCGGCAGCGGTAGCTGGACGCCACGGCCGGGTCGCCGTAGCCCTGGTACCGCGAGACTCGCGGGTACGCGCACAGGTCGCGGGTCTGCTTCCCGTCCGCGGTCGCGGCCGCCAAGGTGGCCGGAGCCTTGCCGTGCTCGACCCAGTCGACCAGAGCGCCGAGCGGGTTCGTCGGCGAGGCGCCCGCCCCGCCGCCGCAGTGTTCGACGCCGGGAGCCAGGAACAGCCGGTAGAAGTCGTTCACCCGGTGGGAGCCGCCCATCGCCTGTTCGACCTCGGCGCGGTAGCGCAGCGTGCCGCCGGGCGGGATGAGCTGGTCGTCCGAGCCGACGAAGGTCAGCAGCTTGCCGCCGGTCCGGCGGAAGGCCGACAGGTCCGGGTCAGCGGTGCCGATGACGTCGTCGTACTCCCGCACCGACTGGCGGAACACCTGGGCGAACTGGGCGTAGGTGAGCTTCGAGGCGTCGAAATCGGCCTGTTTGGCGACGAACGACTGCACCCACTTGAGCGCGACCGGGAAGCCGGTGGCGTACGGGCTGTCGCCGGTTCCGGCCAGCCAGGCGAAATCGGCGCCCTTCGGGAGGCCGTCCCACAGCTTCCGGCCGCGTTCGTCGGTCGGCCCGGCCCAGATCTTGCGCATGACGTCGGCGTCCTTGGCCGTGACGGTGACCTCCTTGCCGTCGCAGAGGACCTTCGTGCCGATCAGACCGCGCGGGTCGTAGCTGCACTCGTCCGGCCGGTCGACGATGCCGTTGCGGACGCCGTCGTTCGCGTCGCACGCCTTGACCGCGGCCTGCCGGAACGCGGTGAAAACGCAGGCGCTCGGGAAGTCGTGCTCCTGGTTCATCACGATCTGCGGCCAGAGCGTCGCGACCGCGAACTGCGTCCAGTGGACCGCGGGCGCGTTCGCCAGGATGCCGTCGAAGTCGCCGGGGTAGTTCTGCGCCTCGGAGTAGCCCTGGCGGCCGCCGGTCGAGCAGCCGTTCCAGTACGAATAGGTCACCGGCCGGTGGTAGAACCGCTGGGTGACGTCCTTGCCGAGCAGCGCGGCCTCGTGCACCGAGCGGGTGGCGAAGTTCGTCAGCAGCGGCCGGTTGACCTTGCCGGGCGCGGTCAGCGCCCACGAGGTGTCCAGCCCCGTCAGCACACCGGCGTCAGTGGTCACGCCCGCGTAGCCGTCCTTGGCGGCCTGGGCCAGCGGCGCGCCGAAGTCGCCGGCGGCGTACGCGCTGCCGCCGACAGCTTGGAGCCGTCCGGTCCACCCGGTTTGCGGCAATGCCACGGCGACCTTGACGTGGTCATTGGCCCCGGGGTGGGTGAGCGTGACGGTGATTTCGCAGTAACCGGGCTTCGGATCGGCCTGCACCGATTCGATCTTCGCGCCGCTGGGCGCGGCGACGGGGACGGTGGCGCAGGCGGTGGTCTCGGCCGCGGAGGCGCTGGGCGCGAGCTGGGTGACGGTGGTCACCAGCAGCGCCGCGAGCGGCAACGCCGAGAGAAGGGTTCGGGTGCGTCTCATCGCTTTCCTTTGTGGAGGGTCGCTTTCGCCTGAAACTAAGCCGCTCGCGGCCGTCTTCGCGCCCGTCGGACGACGCCGTCGACGTACGTCGTCTCCCGGTATCGTCAGGGATCATGACGCTGCACGGACGGGACGTCGAGCTCAAGGAGCTGACCGAGCTGGTCGACGGACCGGAAGGACGCGTCGGCGTCCTCGTCCGCGGCGAGGCTGGCATCGGCAAGTCCGCGCTCGTCGCCGCGGCGGCCGCGGCTGCTTCGGTCGCCGGGACGCGGGTGCTGCGGACGACCGGTGCCGAGGCCGAGCAGGACTTCGCCTACGCCGGGCTGCACCAGCTGCTGCACCCGGTCCGCTCCGGCGTGGCCGAGTTGCCCGCGCCGCAACGGACTGCGCTGCGGACCGCGCTCGGGCTCGCGGAAGGGCCGGAACCCAGCGCGTACCTGGTCGGGCTCGCCGCGTTGACGCTGCTGGCCGATGCCGCCGCCGCGAAGCCGGTGCTGGTCGTCGCCGAGGACGTCCAGTGGCTCGACCGCGCCAGCGCGGACGTCCTGGCTTTCGTTGCCCGGCGGATCGAGACCGAACCGATCGCGCTGCTCGCCACGCTCCGGGACGATTCCGGCCCGCTGCTCGACGCCGGTCTCTCGCCGATGCCGCTCGGCCGCCTCACCGACGACGCCGCCACGGAATTGCTGGACTCGGTCGCACCGAGGCTGGACGCGATGGTCCGGACGCGGCTGCTCGCCGAGTCCGCCGGCCATCCGCTCGCGTTGACCGAGCTTCCGTCCGCGGTGGCCGACCTCGACGTGCTCGACCCGGTCCTGCCGCTCACCGAACGGCTCGAGCGGACGTTCGCCTCCCGGGTCGTGACGCTGCCCGAATCCACCCGAGCCGCCCTGCTCGTCGCGGCGCTCAACGAGACCGGTTCGATCGCCGAAACCCTGGCCGCGACGGGGATTCTGCTCGGCACGCCGGTCGAGCCCGACGTGCTGGGCCCCGCTGTCGACGCCCGGCTGGTCGAGTTCGAGGTCGGCTGCGTGACCTTCCGGCACCCGTTGATGCGCTCGGCCATTCCCGCCGCCGCGACGCTCGGCGACCGGCGGCGGGCGCAGCTCGCGTTGGCCGAGACGGTGCGTGAACACCCTGATCGACGTGCCTGGCATCAAGCCCGGGCAGCTTCCGGACCTGACGAGACCGTGGCCGCGGCCTTGGAATCGGCGGCGGATCGGGCTCGCCGAAGGGGTGGGGCCGCCGCCGCGATCGCCGCGCTGGAGCAGGCGGCGCGGCTCAGCGAAGACCAGGACGCGCGGGCCGATCGGCTGCTGCGGGCCGCCGGGCTGGCGGTCGAATCGGGCCGTCGCGAGACCGCCGAACGCTTGGTGCGCGACGAGTCGTTTTCCCCGCGCCGCAAGGCGGCCGCGAGCCAGTTGCTCAGCGGTTTCGAGGACGGCGTCCGCGAGGATCCCGCCCGGATCGGGGAGTTGGCGGCCCTCGCCGGAGCCGTCGCCGCCGACGGGCAGGACGACGCGGCGATGCGGATCCTGTGGGGAGCCGCGATGCGGTGTTTCTGGGCCGAACCCGGCACGACGGCTCGTCGGACGCTGCTGGACGTCGCCGCCAAGTCGCCCATCCACGACGACGACCCGCGCCTGATCGCGGTCGCCGCGTATGTCGCGCCATTTGAGCGCGGCGCTGCAGTGCTGGAGCAGTTGAGGGTGCTCGTCGGCGCGACCGGAGCTGATCCGGAAACCGACCGGTACCTGGGCAGCGCCTCTTTGCAGGTCGGCGCATTCGACCTGGCGGCCCGGTTCTCGACGGCCGCGGTGCCGGGGCTGCGGGCACAAGGCAAGCTCGGGGTGTTGCCGCGCGCCTTGGCGGTCCAGGCGTGGAGCCGGGTCCGGCTCGGCGACCTGGCCGGTGCCGCGCCTTCCGCCGCGGAGGCCGTCCGGCTCGCGCGGGAGACGGGCCAGCCGTTCATGGGCGGGCTGGCGCTGGCGGTCCAGGCCGAGATCGCGGCTTTGCGCGGCGACCACAAGCAGGCCAGCGCACTCGCCGACGAGGCCGAACGCGCTGGGCTCGCGGCGGGCGCCCGTCCGGTGCTGGCCACGGTCCAGCTCGCGCGCGGGCTCGTGGGGTTGAGCGAAGGCCGGTACGAGGACGCGTTCGCCGATCTCCGCCGCCTGCTTGATCCCGCGGATCCGGCTTATCAGCTGGCCTTGCGCGCCTACTGCGTCGCGGAGCTGACCGAGGCCGCCGTCCGGGCCGGGCAGGCCGACGCGATGCGGGAAATCCTGGCCGAGCTGGAGCCGCTGGCTGCGGTGACGTCAGCCCCGGCGTTGCACATCGGACTGCGATTCGCGCGGGCCGTGCTCGCTCCGAAGGAAACCGCGGAAGACCTGTTCACGGCGGCTTTGCAGGCGGAGTTGAGCGGGTGGCCCGCCGAACGCGGGCGGGTCCACCTGGCGTTCGGCGAGTGGTTGCGGCGGCAGCGCCGGGTCGTCGAATCGCGGGCGCACCTGCGTGCCGCGCGGGAGACGTTCGACGCGCTCGGCCTGGCGGCGTGGGCCGAGCGGGCGCGGCGGGAGTTGCGCAGCGCGGGGGAGTCGAGCCCGAACCGGAGCCCGGACGCCCGCGACAAGCTGACGCCGCACGAGCTGAGCATCGCGCAGCTGGCCGCCGAGGGGCTGACGAACCGGGAGATCGGGCAACGGCTCTATCTTTCGCACCGGACCGTCGGGACTCACCTGCACCGGATCTTCCCGAAGCTCGGCGTCAGTTCCCGTGCCGAACTGGCCGGTGCGGTGCGGGCGCTGAGCGACTGACTTACGCCGGTTGCGTCATCTGACGGGCGCGGCCGGCGGCCGGGCTCCTTAGCGTCGAGGCCGTCCCACGGTCTCGCGCACAGGAGTTCAGATGATCAGCAGGAGACGATTCACCCAGGCGTTCGCGGCCGGTCTGGCGGCGACCTCTCTCGCTGCCTGCTCCTCGCCCGCTGCCTCGCAGCCCGCCCCTCGCGTGGATTTGCGCGAGGGCTCGGGCGAGCACACCTCACTGGGCACGATCAAGCACGCCGACGCCGGTCTCGTTTCGATGGCCTACGCGGAATTCGGCCCGGCTAACGGCAAACCGGTGCTGTTGTTGCACGGCTGGCCGTATGACCCGTACAGCTACGCCGACGTCGCTCCGCTGCTTGCCGCGCAGGGGTTCCGGGTGATCGTCCCGTTCCTGCGAGGCTTCGGCCCGACGGTGTTCAAGTCGGCGAGCACCGTCCGGAATGGACAGCAGACGGCTATCGCGCAAGACGTCGTCGCGCTGATGGACACGTTGAAGATCGACAAAGCGATTCTCGGCGGCTACGACTGGGGTTCCCGGACAGCCGCGGTGATCGCGGCGTTGTGGCCGCAGCGGTGCCAGGCGGTTGTCCCGGTGAGCGGGTACATCGTCGCCAACCTCAAGGCCAACCTTCAGCCGCTGCCCCCGGCCGCTGAACTGGGCTGGTGGTACCAGTACTACTTCGCGACCGAGCGCGGCCGCGCCGGTTATGCGGCGAACCGGCACGATTTCAACAAGCTGATCTGGAAGACGGCGTCGCCGGCTTGGCAGTTCGACGACGCGACGTACAACCGCAGCGCCGCCGCGTTCGACAATCCGGACCACGTCGCGATCGTCATCCACAACTACCGCTGGCGGCTCAGCCTCGCTCCCGGCGAACCGCAGTATGAGGCGTATGAGCAGAAGCTCGCCGCGGGCGCGACCATCGGCGTCCCGGCGATCACGCTCGCCAGCGACTTCGACGGCGCGGCCAAGGACGGCAAGGCCTACCGCGCCAAGTTCACCGGGAAGTACGAGCACCGGATCCTTGACGGCATCGGGCACAACGTGCCGCAGGAGGCGCCGCGGCCGTTCGCGCAGGCGATCGTGGACGCGGCGAAGCTCTGACGATTCATCGAAGTTTGATCGTAAGCGGATACGGTGCGCATTCCTCTCGCCGGAAACTGCTGTGCCCGTTCAGGAATCGGCAAGCCCGGCGACCTTCGACGCGGGGAGTGCGATGAGACGCAAAGCTTTCGGAGCGGTCGCGGCGGCCGTGGTGGCGGCCTTGACCGGTCTGGCGAGTCCGGCTTCGGCGGAGACTCCGGCGGAGATCCTCCAAGCCGGAGCCCAGGCCGGGGTCAGCGTGGGGTATCCCGGGGTGATCGGCCTGGTCCGGAACGGTGAAACCGCGCAATACATCCACGCCGGATACGGAAACCTCACCACCAAGACCCCGGCGGACCCGAAAGCGCAGTTCCGGATCGGCAGCGACACCAAGGCGTTCACCGCGGCCGTCCTGCTGCAGCTGGAAGCCGAGGGCAAGCTGTCCCTCGACGACCCGCTCGCGCGCTGGCTGCCCGGTTCGGTGAACGCCAACGGCAACGACGGCACGAAGATCACCGTCCGGCAGGTGCTGCACCAAACGTCCGGGCTTCCGGACTACGCGGGCGATTCCCGGTTCCTCAACTCCTACGTCGCGAACACCAACCCCCGCCAGCCGTGGCCGCCGCAGACGCTGGTGGACATCGCGACGTCGCACCCGTCGCTGGGCGCCTCGTTCCACTACTCGAACACCAACTACGTGCTCGCCGGCATGGTGATCAAGGCGGTGACCGGGAACGAACCGGCCGCGGAGATCCAGAAGCGCGTCATCGAACCGCTCGGCTTGCGCAACACCTCCTTCCCGACCGCCGATCCCGGCTTGACCGGCAACTATCTGAACGGCTACTACATCTCGTTCGGAACGTTCTACAACGACTTCACGGTTTCCAACGTGCAGGCGTTCGGCACCGCTGGCGCCATTGTGTCCACAGAGGACGATCTGGCGGCCTTCGAACGCGCGCTGCTGAGCGGAAAACTCCTGCCGCCGCAGCAGCAAACCGAGCTGAAGACGACGGTGCCGATCGACAACGCGGGCAACCAGTACGGGCTGGGAATCGGCCTGTCGCCGACGGCCTGCGGCCTGGCCTGGAATCACAGCGGCGGGGTGCTCGGCTACTTCAACCTGTGGCTGACCAGCGACGACGGCAGCAAGCAGGTGCTGGTCGCGGCCAACGAGAACCATCTTCCGGGGCCTGTGACTCGTGGCCAGACGACGCTGGGCAACGCGGCGCTCAAGGCCTATTGCGCGTCCTGACCCGGCGGTGATGCGGCGGTGACGCGCCCGGCCGATCCTGGGGGCTGAAGCCGTAGCCAGGCGACCGGAAGCGAGGCGCGGTATGCGGGCTCACGACCACCGTCCGACGAGGCCGACGCCTCATCCGGCCCCTCAGGTCGTGCCGGATGAGGCGCGGGAGACGCCGGCTGCCATCTCAACGGACTTCAGCCAGGTCCCAGCGCGTTCGGCTGGGACTCCGCTCCCGTCCGAGGTCCGGCGCCGGCTGGAAGACCGGTGGGGCGAGGACCTCAGCGGTGTCCGGGTGCACACCGGTCCCGAGGCGGCGCAGTCCGCGCGGGACCTGGACGCGGTCGCGTACACCTCCGGCGAGGACATCGTCGTCGCCGGCGCCCCCGACGAACACCTCCTGACGCACGAGGCGGCCCATGTGGTGCAGCAGCGGCATGCCAGCCGCCTCGTGCCGGGGGTGAGTTCCCCCGGGGACGCGGCCGAGCGGGCGGCCGACGCGGGGCTGGTGGCGGTGCCCGGCGGTCCGGTCGCAGCGGTCCAGCGGCAGGTCGACCGCCGCGGCGAGAAACCGGGCGTGCCGGTCGGCAAGGTGGAGAAGGCGCTCACCGAATACCTGACCGAGATACAGCGAGTACAGGGCGGCCAGACGCTGCACAACACCGACGAGGTGAAGTCCGCGATCCTGAAGCTTTTCGTCGGCGATGCGATGAAGATGGCGTCGGTTGAGGCGTGGCTGTCCGGGCCGGTGTCCGGCACGCCGGCCGCCCTCGCGCACGAGGTCGCCAAGAAGCTGCCGCCCGTCGTTCCGGAGAATCGGGTGGCGCATTTGGGCATCGCTCCGGCGAAGGCCGACCCGGACAAGCGGCCGAAGAACGCGGGCGAGGCGGTCGGCGCCGTGATCGTCGACTCGACCCTCACGCCGATCCTCCGCCGGATAGGGCTGTCCGACGGCCTGCGGAAGCTCGTCGTGGACGGCGCCAAGTCGGCGGTCGCGTCGGGAGTGCTCAAGCTTGTCGACGTGGCGATGGATCAGGCACACCTCAAGCCCGAGGAGCAGGGCTCCATCCACAGCCTCGTGGAGGGATGGATCAACCAGCAGCCGGGCAAGGCGATGGAACGCCAGCAGGAGGGCGCGGGCAGCCCGTACGCCCAGGTCGTGCCGCCGTCCGTCGCGCCGCCGGTTCCGTCCGCGCCCGGCGAGAAGATCATCCCGGGCCCGTCGGTTCCGTTCGATTTCTCTCCGTCGCGGGACGCGCCCAAACCGAACCTCAAGCAGGCTGGGCCGAGCGAGGCCGTCTTGGCCGCGGCCCGGCAGTTCGACCCGCTGTTGCTGACGCCGCCGGAGGTGCGCGGCACCGAGCGAGCCGGGGACTATCTCCTGGCGGGCGAGTTCGCCGTCAACGCCGCGAAGCTTCTCGATGACGCGCAGAAGAACAATCGATCCAGTGCGGTCATGAGTCTCCCGGTCAGCTACCGGCTGGTGAAAGACCGCCCCGCGATGTTCGAGGCGATCAGGACGATCTTCTTCGCGATGCGTGCCGCTCTGCCGTACCGCACCCGCGGGGTCAGCCAGGTTGTTCTGATGGTGGAAGGGCACCAGTTTTACCGCTTCGAGTTGCCCTGACCCGCGCCGCAGTTCCGTTCAGCGGCACCTGTCCCGGGTGGATTCCCAGCACCAGGCCGCCGCCGGGAATTTTCTCCAAGTCACCTCGTGACAACGACCGGTCACGGATGGTTCACTATGTTAGGAAGTTTTCCTAATGAAGGCTGGAGGTCGCCCGGTCATGTCATCCTCCCGTAGGCGTTTCGCTGTGGTCGGCGCCGCTCTGGCGCTCGCCGTTCCGCTCGCCGTCAACTCCGCTCACGCGTCCACCTCGGACACCGCCGCCAAGTCGTACACGGCCGCGGAGGTGCTGGCCGGCGTCAAGAAGAACAGCACGAACGAGAACAAGGTCAATACCCAGCCGCACATCAACACCATGACGCGGGCCAAGAACGTCAACGTCTACCAGGTGGCGAAGGGCGTCTACGCCTACGGTTCCGGCCTGGCCGTCGACACCGACGGCAGCGACCCCGACCCCGATCCCGACCACCAGGGAACCACGACTTTCAAGGACAGCAACGGAAAGTCGCTCGGCGCGCACAAGGTGCCGTTCTACGTCCTCGGCGACGACTGCTACGACAAGAAGAGCCCGTGCCCGCACTTCTTCTACAAGGAGCACGGCATCAAGGGCAGGCAGTTCGCGCTGATGTTCTACAAGAGCAAGGTGATCGGCGCGATCTTCGGCGACACGCAGACCGCGAACGACCAGGACACTTCGGACAACGACTCCCGCGAGTTGGGCGAAGCGTCGGTGAAGGCGGCTTCGCTGCTGGGCATCAACAGCAGCGGCACTGACGGTGGCGTCGACAACGGTGTGACCGTGGTGATGTTCTCCGGTTCGGACTGGGTGGTGAACGGGACGAACGCGAACCTGAACGCCGCCGCGCAGGGGATGGTGAACAAGGCGCTGGACACGCTCGGCGCGAGCATGGGTATCTAGTCTTCAAAAACTGATGCGGTCACTGCTGAAGCTGGCAGTGGCCGCATTCAGCTCTTCTGTCGTTCGATGTATGCCGCCAGTTTGTCCAGGTACTGCAACGTTTCCCGTTCCGGTGACGGCGGCAGCGTGAACGTCACCCGGTCCACTCCGGCCTCGGCGTAGGCGGCGAGGTCAGAGTCCAAAGTGGCTCCGCAGAGCGTGGTGCGGACGTCGGCACGGCCCTGGTCGGCCAGCCAAGACGACACGCGGCGCAGTTCGTCGACCGGGGTTTTCGCGCGGGGCATCCATTCGTCGCCGTAGCGGGCGAGCCGGTCGAGGGCGGCCGGACTTTCGCCGCCGATGGCGATGGGCGGGTGCGGGCGTTGCGCGGGTTTCGGCCAGGAGAAGACCGGGGCGAAGTCGACGTGCTCGCCGTGGAATTCCGCCTCGTCGGTGGTCCAGATCGCTTTGAGCGCGGCGAGTTTCTCGTTCAGCAGCGGGCCCCGGCGACGCGGCTCGACCCCGTGGTTGCGCATTTCTTCGCGGTTCCAGCCGACGCCCACTCCGAAAAGGACTCGGCCGCCGGAGAGGACGTCGAGCGTCGCGACTTCTTTCGCGGTCTGGAAGACATCGCGCTGGGCCAGCAGGGCGACGGCGGTGCCGAGGGTGAGCGTGCTCGTGGCCGCGGAAGCGATGGCGAGGGCGACGAACGGGTCATAGGTACGGTGGTACTCGCGCGGCAGCTCGCCGCCGCCGGACCAGGGTGTTTCCCGGTTGACCGGGATGTGCGAGTGCTCCGTGACGAGAAGCGTTTCGAAACCGCGCTCTTCCAACGCCCGGCCCAGTGCGTCCGGGCGGATGCTCTCGTCGGTGACGAAAGTGTTGACGCCGAACTTCATGCGTCCTCCTGCGGATAGTCGATCGCGGGTCGTAATTTCTCGATCAACGCGCCCACCGCGAGCACTGCCGAGTCCGCGTAGCGGGGGCCGATGATCTGGATGCCCGCCGGCAGACCGCGTGCGGTGAGTCCGATCGGGACACTCAACGCGGGTTGCCGTGACATGTTGAACGGGTAGGTGAAGGGTGTCCACTGTGGCCAGTCGGTCATTCCGCTGTCCGGTGGCACGTCGTGACCCGCGGCGAAAGGCTCGATCGGCACGGTCGGGGTGAGCAGGATGTCGTAGCGCGTGTGGAACTCGCCCATGGCGACGCCGAGCGCGGCGAGTTCGCTTTGCGCGTCGAGATAGTCGGCGGTCTCGTAGCGGACAGCTCGTTCGATGAGCGTCTGCAGGCCCGGGTCGAGCGGTGCCGTGCCGCCGTAGCGCCGGACGATGTGCGCGACGCCGACAGACCACAGCACGTCGAAGGCGCTTGCCGGGTCTGGGAAAGAGGGGTCGGCCTCCTCGACCCGCAAGCCCGCCTCGGCCAATGAGGCGACGGTTTCCGCGACAAGAGCGGCGATCTCCGGCTGCACGTCCACGCGGCCCAGCGCTGGCGAGAACGCGATCCTGACAGGGGCCGCTGGGTCGCCGATCGTTGGCGTCCAGGAGGGGTCGCGGTGGTCCCGAGCAGAGAGGACGTCGGTGAGCGCGGCGACGTCGGCTACCGAGCGGGCCATCGGTCCGGCGTGCGCCAGCGTGCCCAGGACACTCGGCGGGTGCATCGGGATGCGTCCATGCGTCGGTTTAAAGCCCACAACGCCACAAAAAGCGGCTGGGATCCGGGCTGAACCGGCGGCATCGGTGGCCACGGACACCGCGCCCATTCCCGCCCGGACTGCCACGCCGCTGCCGCCGCTCGATCCGCCCGCGGTGAGCGTCGGGTCCCACGGGTTGCGGGTGATGCCGTCGACGGGGTTGTCGGTGACGCCTTTCCAGCCGAGTTCGGACGTCGTCGTCTTGCCGAGCAGGACGAGACCGTTCGCGCGAAGTGCTGCCGCGGCAGGGCTGTCGGTGTCCCAGAGCTGCGCCGGGTCGGTGCGACGCGAACCGCGCAGCGTTGGCATGTCTCGGGTGAGAAAGAGGTCCTTGATCGACGCGGGAACGCCGTCGAGCGGTCCCAGCGCGCGTCCGTCGACCCAGCGTTGTTCGCTCAAGGTCGCTTGCTTGAGCGCGCCTTCCTGGTCGACGTAAGCGAAAGCGCGGAGATCGTCGTGGACGTCGATCGCCTCCAGCGCTGCCTTCGTCGCTTCGACCGGCGAAAGGTCGCCGGACGCGTAAGCGGCACCGAGCTGTTCAGCCGTCCATTGGCAGAGGTCCAAGGTCATCAGGGCTCCGGGCGGGAGAGCGGTTCGGTGACGCGGCCGTACAGTTCCGGTCTGCGGTCGCGGAAGATCGTGAGGTATCGCCGCTGTGCTTTGAGATCTGCACCCCGTAGCACGGCCCGGACAGCGTCCTCACGGTCGTCGTCCGAACGCGCGAGCACGTCGCCGCTCGGGCCCGCGACGGCGCTTCGACCGTAGAAGTGCTGCTCGTCGTCCGTGCCAGTTCGGTTGCAGCCCAAGAAGAACACGGCGTTCTCCATCGCCCGCGTCGCACACCGGGAGACGATGCTGTCCGACGGAACCTTCCCCGGCTGGACCGCCGATGCCCACAGCGAGACGAGGATCTCGGCACCGGCGAGGGTCTGCACGCGAGCCATCTCGGGGAACCGGACGTCGTAGCAAACGTTGAGCGCGAGAGTGCCGAGCGCAGTGGGGAACACTGAGATCTCGTCACCCGGGACGTAGTACTCCTTCTCGTCGCGGCACGGATGCACCTTGTGCTGCACACCAATCACATCGCCCGACGGGCCGATCAGCACGGCGCTGTTGTAGAGCACCTCTGGTATGCGTGGATGCCGTTGTGACATACCAACCACGACGTGTGCGCCACCACGGCGGGCCGCCTCGCCCAGCGCCTCCGTCGTCGGGCCCGGCACGAGTTCCGACGCCGCGTAGAGGCTTTCGGCATAGGCGTCGTCGCGCGCGGAGCGGACGTACCCGGTGTTGCTCAGTTCGGGGAAGACGATCAGCTCAGCACCGTGCTCCTGTGCCTCGCGCTCGACGAACTCCGCCATCCGTTTGGCGTTGCCTGGGCAGTCCAGTACCGCGGAACTGAACTGCACCAGCGAAACGCGCACCTCGTCCTTCATCGGTGATTCTCCGGATGCACGTCGCGCGCGAACTGCGGATTGCCCGCCAGCAGACCCCCGTCGACCGGCAGCAGGCTGCCCGTGATGAACGACGCCTCGTCCGAAGCCAGGAACAGCGCCGCGGACGCGATGTCGTCGGGTACGCCGACCTGGCCGAGCGGATACCAGGTCGCGAGACGGTCGAGGAGGTCCGGGTCGATCTTCTGCCGTTCCTTCCAGACGTCGGTGCGGAAGGTGCCGGGCACCAGCGCGTTCGCCCGGATGCCGAAGGGCGCGAACTCGACGGCCAGATTGCGGGTCAGCGCCTCCACCCCGGCTTTCGCGGCGCTGTATCCGGCCGCGCCGACGTGGGTGTGCGCGTTCACCGACGAGACGCTGATGATCACCCCGCGCTGTTGGTCGATCATCGTGGGAAGAACCTGTTGGGAGCACCGGAAAGCGCCCGTCAGCACGACGTCGAGGTCGCGTTGCCAATCCTCGATGCGGGTGTCCAGAATGGACGCCGGATTGGACGTGAAGGCGTTGTTGACGAGGACGTCGACGCGGCCGTAGACGAATCGGACGGCCTCGACCATCGCGCGGACGTCGTCGTCGCTGCGGACATCGGTTCGGACAGCCAACGCCCGCCCGCCCTGTTCTTCCACCTCGGCGGCGGCCTGGTCGGCAGCCGCCTCGTCGCGGTCGGCTACCACGACGGCTGCGCCCTCGCCGGCGAAGCGGCGGACCAGCGTCCGGCCCAGTCCGGAGCCACCGCCGCCGGTCACGATCACCACACGGTCTGCGAAACGCATTTCACCAACCCATCAAGGTCATTCGAGCAACGACATCCGGTCCGGGGAGTACCGCTCGCCGGCGATCTGGTCAGCGGGCACCGCCTGTTCGATCGCTGCCACGTCAGCGGCGGACAGCGAGATATCGACGGCCGCGACGTTTTCCTCCAGCCTGCTCCGCTTCTTCGTGCCCGGGATCGGCACGACGTCGTCGCCGTGACTGTGTACCCACGCCAGCGCGAGCTGACCCGCCGTGACACCACGTGCTCGGGCGAGTTCCTCCAGGGCCCGCACGAACTCCAGGTTGCGTTCGAGGTTGCCCTCGGCGAAGCGCGGCTGCGACGTCCGCCGGAAGTCGTCCTTCTCGAAGTCGTCCGTCGAACGGTAGCGGCCGGTGAGAATGCCGCGGCCCAGCGGCGAATACGGCACGATCCCGATGCCCAGCTCGCGGCAGACCGGCACCACCTCGTCCTCGATGGTGCGCGACCATAGTGACCACTCGGTCTGCACAGACGTGATCGGGTGGACGGCGTGCGCCCGGCGGATCGTGTCCGCCGACGCCTCCGACAGCCCGAGATGGCGCACCTTCCCGGCCGCGACCAGCTCCGCCAGCGCCGCGACGGTTTCCTCGATGTCGACTGCGGGATCGACCCGGTGCTGCTGATAGAGGTCGATGTGGTCGACACCGAGGCGGCGCAGGGACGCGTCGCAGGCTTGCCGGACGTACTCCGCGTCCCCGCGCACTGAGCGCGCCATCGAGTCCTCCTCCGCGCGGACGACGCCGAACTTGGTGGCCAGGACGACGTCGTCGCGGCGACCGGCGATCGCCCGTCCGACCAGTTCCTCGTTGGCGCCGTAGCCGTACATGTCGGAGGTGTCCAGCAGCGTCACGCCGAGGTCGAGCGCGCGGTGCACGGTCGCGATCGACTCGGTTTCGTCTCCGCTGCCGTAGAAATCGCTCATGCCCATGCAGCCGAGCCCTTGGGCGCCGACGTCGAGCTTGCCGAGATGCCGGGTGGGCATCGCCATGCTGCTTCTCCTTTGGTCAGACGGCTGGGTCGTTCGCGGCGGCGGGTTCGGCCGCCGCCACTGATTCGTTGATGTCTTTCAGGTGGGTTTCCGGCATGAGGAGTACCGCGCCGAACGTGATCGCGCAGACCACCGCCATGTAGATGGCCACCGACATCGAGGATCCGGTCGCCGCGTACAGCGACGTCGCGATCAGCGGGGCGAACGCGCCGCCGATGACGGCGCCGATCTGCACGCCCAGCGAGACGCCGGAGTACCGGAGCCCGGTGGAGAACGCTTCGGCGAAGAAAGCGCCCTGCGGTCCGTACATCGTGGTGTGCATGAGGCCGAGGCCGACGATGAACGCGACGAGGATCAGGAACGTCGATTTCGTGTTCAGCAGCGGCCAGAACGCGAACGAGAAGGCGCAGAGCATCCCCGAACCCGCCAGCAGCATCGCGCGGCGGCCGATGCGGTCGGAGATGGCGCCGGACACCGGGAGCAACACCAGTTGCACCCCGGCCGCCACGAGGACGGCGAGCAGGACGGTGTCCTTCGACAGGCCCAAAATCGCGGGGTTCGTGCTGTAGGAAACCGCGAACGTCATGAACAGGTAGTAGGTGACGTTGATGCCGATGTAGGCAGCCGCGACCAGCGCGATTTGCTTGTAGTGGACGCGAAACGCGCGCAGTACGGGGGAGCGTTCGGCGGCCGGCTTCTTGACTTGCTTGAGCCGTCGGAACGCATCCGTGTCTTCGAGACGCAGCTGTAAGTGGATGGCCAGCCAGACCAGCACGGCGCTCGCGAGGAACGGAACGCGCCAGCCCCACGCCTCGAACGCGGCGGGCGAGGTGAGCCGGATGGCGGCGATGAACGCGAGGTTGCCGAGGATGATGCCGCCCGGACCGCCCGCCTGAGCGAAGCTCGAGAAGAAGCCGCGCTTCCGGGGCGGCGCGCTCTCCATCGCGAGCAGGACGACCCCGCCGAGCTGTCCGCCGACCGCGATGCCCTGGAGGAAACGCAGCAATACCAGCAGAATCGGCGCGGCGACCCCGATCACCGAGTGCGTCGGCATCAGGCCGATGAGGGTCGACGCGAGCCCCATCCCGGCCAGCGCGCCGATCAGCGCCTTCTTGCGGCCGTGCACGTCGCCGATGTGGCCGAAGAGCACCCCGCCGAGCGGCCGCGCGATGAAGCCGACCGCGAAGGTCGCGAAGCTGAGCAGTGCGCTGGTCAGCGCGGTTTGCTCGGGGAAGAAGAGCTGGGGGAAGACCAGCGCCGCCGCGGTGCCGTAGATGAAGAAGTCGTAGTTCTCGATGCTTGAGGCCGAGAGTGCGGTCACCGCGACCTTGGCCAGTCTCGTCTCGGGTCGTGCCTGGGTCGGTTCCTGCGCCGGCGCCATTGCCCGCTCCTTCCGCCACCTTCGACGGCCGTCGGGACGAAACTCTCTGTGTTTCGTCCTATGAAACGTGCGAATCACTACGTGATATGGATTGTCTACTCGCCCTGGTCACGCAGGTCAAGAGGGGTCTTGCCGGGCTGTTCGCGGCAGGACCGGGACCTCCCGGTCGGCTGAGCGGGAGGCGGGTCGCGGACGACGTCAAGTCGCCTCGCGGAAGGCCGCGACGACCTCCTCCATCGACGCACCGGGCCCGAAATGCCGGTGGACGCCCGCCGCCATCATCCGATCGATCTCGGCGGGCTCGTCGATGCCGCCAGCGAGAACCGGGACGTCGGAGCCTTCGCGACGCAGTCCCTCGACGGTCAGCGAGGCGAAGTGGCCGAGCCCGCCGCTGAGGCAGCTGAGCCCGACGGCGTCCGCGTCCTCCTGGACCGCGACCTGCACGATCGTCGCGGTGGCGACGCGTTTGCCCAGGTAGACGACTTCGAATCCGGCGTCGGCGAGGTGCTTGCCGATGAGCCGGACGCCGACGTCGTGTCCGTCGAGGCCGAGTTTGGCGAGGACGACGCGTTTCATCGGTCGAACCCTTCCCGGGTAGCCCCGACGATCTCGGCGGAGGTCGCACCCGCACGCAGCGCCTCGATGCTGGGCTGGACGAGGTTCTCGGTCCCCGCGGCCGCGGTCTCGACCGCCTTGAGCGCCCGGTCGACCAGCGCGGTGTCCCGCCGGCGCTTGTGCTCGGTGATCCGTTCGACGGCATCCCGCTCGACCTTCGCGAAGTCGATCTCGCCCGAGCTCTTGCCCGCGAACCACTCCGCGCGGGCCTTGGCGTCGAACACGCCGTGACCGACCATCAGCCGCTCGCCGGATCTCAGTTGTTCCTGGCGGGCGCCTCGGTTCTCGTCGATGCGCCCGGCGATGTAGCCGTTCTCGATGGCTTCGAGCGGTCCGCCGGCCTCGGTGAGGCGGTCGAGTTCGAGCCGGACCTTGCGCATCACCTGCTCGTCCACGTCGCGCAGTTTGGCGCTGCCCGCGAGCGGGTCGATGGTCGTCAGCGCGCCGTGTTCGTAGGCGACGACCTGCATCGTCCGCACGGCGAGCGCGGCGGCGTCGGCGGACGGGATGCGCAAGGCCTCGTCGTAACCGGTGGCGCAGAGGTAGTCGACGCCGCCGAGCATGGAGCCGAGCACGCTGAGCGTCACGCGCGGGATGTTGACCAGCGGTTCCTCGGCGGATTCCAGGCCGTGCGCGTAACCCATGAGCTTCGCGACGGGCTGCTCGGCGACCGGAATGCCGTAGCGGCCAAGCAGAATCTCACTCCACAAGATCCGCGCCGTGCGGAAAACCGAAGCCTCTACGAACAAATCGCTCCGCTCGTTCAAGAAGAACATCAGCTTCCCGGCGACGTCCGCGGGCTCGTAGCCGCGCGCGACCAGTTCGTCCACATACGCGATGGCGTTCCCGAACGCGAAAGCCACCGCCAGCAGCGGACCCGCGCCCGCGACGTCGTAGTGGTTGGAGCAGACGGTGAGCGCCGCGCCGGGCATGTCCTCGTCGATCGCGAACGCGACGCAGTCGGCGGCGATCCGCAGCGCCTGCGCGGGGGAGTGGATCTCGGTGCCCCGCGCGGTGAATTCCTTGAGCGGATCGTTCTGCATCACCAGCTTCACGTGCCGAGCGTCCCGATCGGACAGCACACTGTGGACCATTCCCAGCGCGACGTGGCCGAGCGAGTTCTGCAGCATCCCGACGCTGTCGGCGGCGGAGAGGTCGAGCCGGGAGCAGATCGTGGCGAAGTCGTCGAGCGTCGCGCACGACACCCCGGCGCGGCCGACCTGGGCGTGCGAAAGCTCGTGGTCGGGGTCGAACCCGAGCTGCGAGGGCAGGTCCGCGGCCAGCAGGAACGACTCCGCGCCGACCTCCTGCAGCACGGCGAGCCGTTCCGCGGTCATCGCGGGCGGGCCGAGCCCGGAGTAGACCATGAAGCGCGGCCGGAACGGTCCGGGCCCGGCGATCCGGTTGTCGCTCCACGCTTTCAGCGCGGGCTCGGCAGCGGTCGGCGCGTACCGCGCGCGGATCGGGACCCGGCCGTCGTTCGCCGTGGTGATGTCGTCGCTGTCGTGGGCCACTGGACCTCCGTCTCGTTCAGTCCACTTCGGATGCTCCGGACACCGTCGCCGAAATCCGGGCCGCGACTTCCCGCACGTGCCGTTCGATCTCGGCGATTTTCTCCTTGCCGAGGCGGCTTTCCGGTCCGATGACGCTCAACGCCGCGAGCGCGAAACCGTTCGCGTCCGTGATCGGCGCGGTGACGCCGACCGCGCCCATCGCCCGTTCGCCGTGGCTGTGCGCGATGCCCGCGGCCGCGATGCTCTTCAGCTGGGCGCGCAGGGTTTCGAGGTCGGTGATCGTGTTCGGCGTCGTCGGGTTGAGCGGGAGATCCTTGAGCAGGCGCTCGCGCTCGGCCTCGGGCATGAACGCGAGCAGCGTCTTGCCCGCCGACCCGGTGTGGATGCCCTCGGAAACGCCGACGCCCGCGATGTAGCGGATGAGGTGCGGGCTGGGCAGTTCCTTGACGCAGATGCGGGAACGGCCGGCGCGCACGTGCACCGCGACGGTCTCCGCGGTGACGTCGCGCAGTTGCTCCAGCGCGTCCGTCGCTTCGAAGATGAAGCCCGCGTTGCCGTTGGAGATCGACGACATCAGGTGGAAGCAGCCGGGGCCGAGCCCGTAGTGCCCGCTGGCCTGGTCCTGGACGACCATTCCCTTGGCGCGCAACGTGCTCAGCAGCCGGTAGGTCGTCGGCTTCGACAGCGAGACGACCTCGGCCACGTCGCCGAGCGTGAGCGGGTTGTGTCCGAGTGCGAACAGGATGTCGATCGCCCGGCTGACCGCGCGGACCGTGGAGCCGTCGGGGGTTTCAGTCACTGGCCACCTCTGCGTTTTCCTCAGGTGAGGTCACCGTATCAACCAGCGAAACGCTCGGGCACGAACCAGTAGCGCGGCGTCTCGCCTATCCGCACGCGCACGGCCATCCCGGCCTCAAGCCCGTCCCCGTCCGTCCGGACCTGGCCGAACACCATCGGCCCGCCGTCGTCGAGGGCGATCTGACCGAGCGTGTACGGGGCGGGCAGCCCAGGTCGCTCGACGTGCACGGTTGTGTAGGTGAGCAGCACGCCAGTCGCTGCGAACGTATGCTCGGCGGGCGCGGCCGTCCCACATCGATGACAGACGGCGCGGGCCGGAAACGATGCCGCACCGCATTGTCCGCAACGGCTGCCGACGAGCGCATGCCCGTTGTCGCGCGGCCTCTCCGCGGTAGTCGGAACCTTCAAAGCGGCGTTCAATCCCATGGATCGGTCCTCTCCAGCAAATGCACGCACGAGACGGCTGACTCGCCCTCCAGCCAGCCGCCGTTGTTGTGGGCGAGGCCGATGCGCGGACGCTGGGTCTGCCGTCCCGTCGCCTCGCCACGCAGCTGCCAGGTCAACTCGGCGATCTGGGCCAATCCGGTCGCCCCCACCGCGTGCCCGCGCGACGACAGCCCGCCGCTGGGGTTGACCGGACGGCAGCCGTCGATCTGCGTCGTGCCGCTGTCGAGCAGCGCGCCCGCGTCGCCCGGATTGCAGAAGCCGAGCTGCTCGTACGCGATGAGTTCGGCCGGAGCCATCGCATCGTGTACCTCGGCGACATCGACGTCCTCCGGCCCGAACCCCGCCTCCGCATACGCCGCGGCCGCGCACAATTCGGTCAACGACGGCTCGTTCCCGGTGGTCGTGTACCCGGTTGCCGCTTGCGACGCTCTGATCCGGACAGTCGGCTTTCTGGTGGGAATCGCCCCACGCCGCGCCACCACGACCGCCGCCGCACCGTCGCAGATGGAACTGCACATCAGCAACGTCAACGGGTCAGCGATCGGCCGGGAACCCAGCACTTCCTCAGCGCTGACGACTTTCCGGTGCTGCGCATACGGATTGCGCTCGCCATTGGCGTGACTCTTGACGGAAACCGCGACCAGGTCGTCCACCGTCAGCCTGCCCGCAGCGATGAGCTTGCGCAGCCGCATCCCGTAAACCGCGGTGAACTGCAGCCCGATCCCAGATACGACGTCGAGGTCACCCGCGGACTCCAATGCCGCGAGTGTCCGGGAACGGTCCTCCACGAACATCTTCTCCACGCCCGCGACCAGCACTGTATCCGCCGACCCGGCGCGAATGGCCAAGATGGCCTGACGCAACGCGGTCGACCCACTCGCACACGCGTTCTCGACATTCGTGACCGGGACGCGCTCGATCCCGATCTCCCGCATCACCGATTGCCCGCGGATCATCTCCTGCCCCTGCAGCAACCCTGCCATCGCATTGGCCGCGTAAACCGCGTCGATGTCGCGCACCGCAAGCCCCGCGTCAACCAACGCGGACACACACGCGACGCGGTTGAGATCTTTCAGCGAGGAGTTGGTGTACCGGCCGAAGGGATGCATCCCCACGCCCAAGATCTCAATGTCGTCGGTGTTCACTCGAACCCTCCGATCAGCTTGTCGCGCAATTCGACCCGGTCGACCTTCCCGTAGGGCGTGCGCGGAATGGCGTCCCAGATCTCGAGCCTTCTCGGCGTGCGAATCCCCAGCCGGGGCCGGACAAACTCGATCAGTTCCTGACTGGACGCCGACTGCGCGTCCCGCAACCGCACCACCGCCGTGACCGCGTCGCCCCAGCGCGGGTCGGGAAGGCCGAGCACCACCGCTTCGCTGACCGCCGCGTGCGCCGACAGCTCGTTCTCCACCTCGCGAGGCGCGATGTTGTACCCGCCGGAATTGATCATTTCGTCATTGCGCCCTTGGAGATGAATAAACCCGCGCTCGTCCGCCCGCGCGAGATCTTTGGTGCGTAACCACCCGTCCACCAGAACCGCGGCCGTAGCCTCAGGTTTGCGGTGATACCCGGACATCAAATGCGACCCGCGCACATAAACCTCCCCGATTTCGCCCGGCCGCGCGACCCGTCCGTCCCCGTCGCGCACCTCGACCGCCACCGACCGCCAAGGCCGCCCCGCGGACTGTCTCGCCTGCGCGTCAAGATGATCGGACTTGCTGAGGCAGGTAATCGTCATCGGAGCCTCGGATTGCCCGTAGTCCTGCACCAACGTCGGCCCGAAGCGATCGAGCGCGCGCTCCAGGACCGGCAACGCCACGCTCGACGCCCCGTAGACGATCGTCTCGAAACCCCACTCGCCGTGCGCCGCGTCCAGCAACGGTTCGAGCATCGCCGGAACCGCTTTGAGCGTACGGAAATGCCCCTCGCGGGACCGCTGCCACACTTCGTCAGGATCGAACTTGGGCATGACGTGCACACCCGCCCCACTGATCAAATACGGCAACACGAAGTACCCCGACGCGTGCGAAACGGCCTGGGTAAGCAAAATCTGCTCGCCCTCACGAACCGGTGCCAGTTCCAGCAGCAGATTCAACGCCACCTCACGCAGCGCCCGATGCGACAGCACGACTCCCTTGGGCCGTCCCGTTGTCCCGGAGGTGTAGGAAATCCAGGCCGCGCCTTCAGGGTCGCCGTCGCGTAAGACCGGCTCGACTTCCGCTTCCGCGATGAGCCGCTCGTACGAGTGTTCAAAGCTGTTGTCTTCCTCGAACGGAATCACGACGATCCCGAATTCCTCGGCCAGCGCGTGCGCCTCCGCCGCGAACCTGGGCGCGAAGAAGAGCGCTCTCAGCCCGGCATCCTCGGCTACGTAACGGAAATCCTCCAGGTGCAGCCGCGCGTTGAGCGCCACCCGAACCCGCCGCCCCAGTGCGAGAGCACAGTCAGCCTCGACGAACTCCGTGCGATTGTCGGACAGAATCCCGACCCTCGAACCCTCCTGGATGCCCAGGCCGTCGAGGCCATTGGCCACCCGCTCGGCGCGGTCGAGAAGCTCGCCGAAGGTACGCGCCGTACGCCCGTCGTCGACCGCCGTAAGGCCCCGATACGAGGCCCCCGCCCGGCGGAGCAAGTAGGCGGTGTCGAGAACCATCCGAGCGGCCTCCCTTGCTGAGGGTGTTTCATCTGGCGACAAGAACGTATTGTCTGATGAAACGCCCTGTCAAGGGGGGCGTGCTCCCCAGGGAGGCTCTCTGCCGTAGCACGCTCGCGGGCAGCGTAGAAGAATTGCGTCACTTGCGGGCTTCTGGAGAAAATGTCCCATGGCAACCACGACCACCGTCATCGTCGATCAGGACGGCGGTGTTGACGACGCGCTTGCCCTCGTTCTCCTCGCCCGCACCCCTGGCGTCGAGATCGTCGGTGTGGGTTCGGTGCACGGCAACGTATCCGCGACCGCCGCGGCCGACAACGGCGTGCGGGCCCTCGAGATCGCGGGTGATCATGCGACGCCTGTCGCGGTGGGGGGCGTCGCAGCCGCTTGCTCGCCCACTGCATCTCGCCCACCCGGAAGATCTCCTGGGCAAGGCGGCGGGCTCGCCGAAACGGAAGCCCGTGCGGGAGGAAACCGCCGCTGAGCAAATGGTGCGGCTTGCTCGGGAGAACCCCGGTCAGGTCGATCTCCTGACCCTGGGCCCGCTCACCAATGTCGCGATCGCCCTGGACTCCGAACCCGAACTGCCCCGCCTGGTCCGGCGCGTGGTGTCGATGGGCGGCGCGTTCGAGGTGAAGGGCAACATCAGCGACTACGCCGAGAGCAACGTGTGGCACGACCCCGAAGCAGCCGCCCAGGTCGCAGCGGCCGGGTTCGACCTGACGCTGGTCCCTCTCGACGTGACCCGCAAGGCCACCGTCACCCGGCTGTGGATCGAACGCCTCGCCACGGATCAGGACCGGTTATGGGGACGAATGGCGGCGATGCTCCTTGCCGTACCGGGGAAGTTACCGGCTTTTCCGCTGCACGATCCTTTGGCCGCCGCGATCCTGCTCGACCCGACGATCGCCAGGCTCCACCGCACGTCGGTCGCGGTCGACCTCGGGGAGCAGCGGCGTGGACAGACCCGAGCCGTCAAGGCCGCGCACCCGGCGGGGTCGGCTGTCGCAGTCGCTGCTGACACCAGTACGTTGCTTGAGCAGTTGACGCACGCTTTGATGCCTGGCCGCGCCTGACGCTGTCCGGGCTCCCGTTCAAGGGAGGGGCCTCGTGAAAATCTCTTTCTCGCCCAGTCCCGTCTATTCGCCGCACGGACGAGAGCGCACCCAGGGTGAAGACCTGACTTCCGTCTCCGAGAACGATCTGAGGTGGTACTACTTCCTCGGCCAGCTTTCGATCTCCCACGCCGACGTCGAAATCGGGCCTTCGTGGGGCTGGATTCCGCTGTTCGACGCGATGTGCAGCGTGCGGAATGCGATGAGGTCCGCTCGAGAAGGAAGCGGGGTCTGGAAGGTCGACTTCACCGAGAACGCCGAACTCATCACCTTCGAGTTCGATCGCGGTTCCCTCCGGGCGACTCCGACCTACCTGGAGACCACATTGCAATGCTCCGTCGACGAATTCGTGGACGCTGGGACGAGGTTCATCGCGGGAGAACTGCAACGGGTGATGCTGGAATACCCCACGCTGGCCGGCAACCAAGCCGCGCGTGCGCTGGCGCAAGCAGTCCGGCGCATTGCTTCAGCACCTCGAATCCGACGGGGCCAATAGCAACACCAACCCAAACACTGCGAAACGGCACCGGACGCCGGGGAAATTTCGTCAGCGCAGCGAAGAAAACCGTCCGCCGTCACAAGATCCCGTCAAACTCCAGCGAGAACGGCACCCGCACTTCAGCCCAATCGGCGACCACCAGATCGGCAGCCGAACCGTCGGCCCCGATCGCCACACAGAACGTCCCCGCGGCCTTGGCCGCGGCAATCCCAGCAGGAGCGTCTTCGAACACAACGGTCCGCGCAGGTTCGACGCCCAACCGTGCGCAACCGAGGAGATAACCTTCAGGATCAGGCTTACCGCGCGAGACGTCCTCAGCAGTAATGACCGTATCGAACAGCGCCCGCACCCCGAGCGCGTTCAGTTCGGCGTGCGCATAGTCGCGAGTGCCCGACGTGACCACCCCGATCGGGCAGTCAATCTCATGCAGCGCACGCACCAGCTCGACAGCTCCCGGCATCGGTTCGGCCACGTCAGTCGCATAGGACATCGCCTCGGCGAACAGCCCGTCCACTGTGGACCCGTCAGGGAAGAGCCGAAGGTTCTCAACCAGCACGGTCTTACCAGGACGCCCGGCGAATGAAGCGAGCAACGACTCATCCAACCCGACCCCGTGCGCGCGGAACAACCGACGCCACGCGGCTTGGCTGCGGGGTTCGGTGTCGACAAGTGTCCCATCGAGATCGAACAGAGCTGCGGCGAGCATGTCATTTCCTTTCCGTGCTGAGCGCGACGACTGCGGCGATCAGGGCGAGTCCAGCGAACCCGCCCAGCACCGTCGCGAACGAAGGGGTCGTCGTGAAGGGGAGTCCAAGATAAGCCGTGCTCGCCCCCGCGACCCCGAGCGCGGCGCACAGCTGGGCATTAGTGTTGAGCACACCGGAGAGATCCGCGACGCGATCCGGCCGAGCGGTCGAGGTGACGCGGTCGATCAGCGAGTTCGAACTGGCCCCGAGGCCAAGCCCGCCGATCCCGAGAAACACGATCAACAGCGGCCCAGGACGCCCGGCGATCGACAGGTGAATGCACAACGAGGCATAGGCAGTAGCGAGGAGAAGACACCCAGCGGCAGGCGCGAACCTGCGCCAGCGAGCGGGAAGCCGGGGGAGCGCCAGCCCAGCCACTCCGAAGGCGGCAACCCAGGACACCATGGCCAGCCCGGTCGCAGCCGGTCCGAAGCCAACGCCTTGCTGCAGGTACAGCGCAAGCACGAACAACAGCCCGGCATAGGTCGCGGTGGTGAGACCATGCGCGATCAACCCCCTGCGTACCACCGGATCCGCGACCACATCCAACGCGACCAACGGACGCCTCCCACGCGCGACGGCTGCCCGGCAGTGGCGCACAAACCAGCCGAACACCACCAGGCTCGCCGCGAGACACAGCCACATCCACGTCGGCCAGCCATGCTCGCGCCCGAGCACCAGCGGCACGATCGCCAGCAAGACCGCAGTCGACAGCACGCCCGCGCCCGGCAGATCCAGCGCGCCTCGCTCGTCCCGCTTGTCCGCGGGCAACGCTTTTCGCGCCGCCAAAAGCAGCCCCGCCCCGACCGGGACGTTGATCAGAAAGACGGACCGCCAACCGGTGCCGAAGAGATCGGCGGAGACAAGCAGCCCGCCGAGAACCTGCCCCGCAACGGCCCCGCCCGAAAGCGCGACCGCGTAGTACCCCAGCGCCCGGCCCCGATCGCTCCCGGTGAAGTGCGTCTGGATCCCGCTCAGGACCTGCGGCACCATCAGCGCCCCGGCCGCCCCTTGCAGGAACCGCGCGACGACAAGCCAGCCGATCCCCGGCGCGACCCCGCAGGCCAGCGACGCGGCGGTGAACCCAGCCAGCCCCCACAGGAAAATCCGCCGCCGCCCGTGCGTGGCCCCCAGCCTCGCCCCGGTGACCAGCAGCACCGCGTAGGCGATGAGATACCCCGAGACGACCAGCGCCACCGGCCCTTCCCCAGTGCCGAGCCCGGTCCGGATCGCGGGCGCGGCGATGTTGACCACCGCACCGTCCACATTGACCATGAACTGCCCGGACAGCAACACCGCGAGCAGCAACCCCCGGCGCACGCGGATCTGCTCGGGGGACGGGGAGAGTTCGACAGCCACAGGAGTCGAGCGTGCCTGGGCGGGGCCGGGCGCGCTGGCGGATTTCGGACACCGCTCTCGATCTTGGCGACGGGGTACTATGAGGTGTGCACGACGGTCGTCCGGAATTCGAGCTCCGGAATGAAATGCTTCGCGAATCAGGTCTTGTCGTGGTGGAAGCGAGTTATTCTTCCGCCGTACCCCCTCCGATGGACGCGTGGCGAGTTGTCATCAGCGGAGACGCTGTTCCGACCGTGCGGGTGCCACACGATTTCGAGACGGGAAACAATCTCAGCGAAGTTGAGCGGAGCTGGGTGTCGACGGCCGCGGACTTCGGCGTTTTTGGTCCCGGAGGGGACTTTCTGCTCAGCGTCGGAGTCCGTCAGCTGGGGACTCTGCCGTGGGCGCACGTCCGCCGTGGCCAAGACTCTTCCCTCGCGCGCCACCTATCGAGCTATCCCGGCGAGCCTGAATTCGTGGCGATGTCCATGGACGGCCGGGCGATTTGCGGGGTGACGACTGAGGAATACGATATCTGGATCGTGGGCGCCAACCTTGGTTGACCGGTTCCCGGACGAGCCAATGCCCGCCCGGGAACCGCCCCGCACGCACGCCAGGCATCCGGCCGGTACCGACGGTCACCCGATCCCGCCCAGGCCGGAATGTCCGCCAGAACCGGCAGCGACGCCTCAGCGTGCGGGCCAGCGCACCGCGTGCACCTGATGGTCGCAGTTGTCGGACTTGCCAATGACGTCCCCGCGCGCGTTGACCCCCAACGCCCGCGCCGACGCCCCGCCCGGCAGGGACGGCAAGACGGTCAGGGTCCCGTCCGCGCTCCACCGCAGCGCCCGGTCGGGAACGCCGGAGCTGAAGGCCGCCCACCCGACCACCTCTCCGGCACCGGTGATCCCGGTGGCCTCAGCATGGGTCGCGCCGGCGGGAACAGCGAGGACAGTGAGCTTGCCGTCCACACTCCACCGCGCCGGGCGATGAGCGGTATAGCCAGCCGCCTCGCCCCGGTCGTTGACCGCGAGGGCCGCGGTGTAACCGGCCAATGGCAGGCCGGGCAGTTGGGTGAGGGCCCCGTCCGCCGCCCAGCGGAGCGCGTGCCGGGAGGTGTCGTCCCGGTGGCCGGAGTGCCCCACGACCACTCCCCGGTTGTTGACCGCCGTGGCTCCGCCGGTGAAGTCGCCGTCCAGCTTGGGCAGGTAGGTCGAAGTCCCGTCCGCGTTCCACCGGATCGGCCGGGCTCCCCGGAACCGCTGCGCCGTCCGCCCGACGATCACTCCGCTGTCGTTGATCCCCGCGGCGCTGGACCAGGCGTTTCCGCTCGGCGTCTTGAGCCGCGTGACGGTCCGGTCCGGGTTCCAGCGGATCGCCCAGGAGCCGTCCGTGCCCGCGACGACGCCGCTGTCGTTGATCGCACTCGCCCACCGGGTGTCCCCGTCCGGGTCGAGGTCGGTCATCCGGCCGTCGCGGGACCAGAGCACCGGATGGAGCTTGCCGCCGGATTTCCAGGAACTCCCGATGGCCTGCCCGCGAGCGTTGACCGCACTCGCCGAGGCCGACTCGAACCGGGGCAGCGAACGGCCCAGATCGACCGCCTGCCCCGACGGCGACCAGCGCACCGCTCGCCGCGCGGAGCCGGTGGACGACACGGAATAGCCGACCACCGTGCCGTGCGAATCGATCGCGGAACCACTGCTCCCTCGGCTCCCCGGCAGCGCACCGAGATCCGTGATGCCGCCGCGGGAATCCCAGCGCACAGCGTGGCTGACCCCGTCCGCACCACTGGAACTGCCGGTGATGACCCCGGCTTTGTTGATCGCGTTCGCGCCGCCGCCCGAGTCCGGCGAACGAAGCCCCGGCAGCTGGTGGACGGTCCCGTCCGCGTCCCAGCGCACCGGCCGCCCGCCAGAACTACCCGCGACGATCCCGGTGTCACTGATGCCGGTCGCCTTGCTGTCGCTGGCCCCGGGAAGCAAGGCGAGTATGACGAACTTGCCGTCAGGGTCCCACCGGACAGCCTGATTCCGGATGGTCCCGACGACCGTCCCGCCGTCATTGATCGCCAACGCCGCCGACTCGTCGGCTCCCGAAGGCATCGGGAGCATCGTCAGATTCCCCTTGATGTCCCACCGCGCCGCCTGCCCACGGGAATTGACCGGCATAGTCAAGCCGACCGCGACGCCCGCGGAGTTGACCGCCGCAGCCTCGCCGTACCCGAAACCGCTAGCCGAACGCAACTCGACGAACGACCCGTCCGGCTGCCAGCGCACAGGTTTCTGCGTACCGGCACCGTTGTAGGCGAACCCGACGACGACTCCGTGCGCACTGACCGCCCGCGCCGCCGACCTGCTGAACGGCGCGGGAACCGGCAGCCGGACCACCTCGCCGCCCGGCTCCCAACGCGCGGCGACGGAGGCCTCGGCCCCAGTGTCGTAAGAACCGACCGCGACACCACTGTCGTTGATCCCGGCGACCTCGCTCGAGGTATCGCCCGGAAACGCGCCGAGATCGACGACCGCCTCCGTCGCCGCGGCTTGGTTTCCGCCCAAGAGGAGACCGCCGCCGAGTAAAAGGATGGAAAAGAAAGTGCCCGGAAAGGAATGTCTTCGCACCACTCGAGAACACCTCCCGATGCGCGCCGAATGCGCGACTGAGGGGAGTATGACCGGGGTGGGCCCGCCGCGGAAACCCGCTGATCGGACGCGCGGGATCGGCTGGTTGTCTGCGGTCAAGGCGCTTTTCTGTCCACTATGGACACTGAGGTGGCGGTACGTTTTGACGGGGAATCTTCTTTCCTCGCCGCGTCGTCGCGCCGATGTCGTGTCGCCCATGTCCGCCGCATGCGGAAACTGAGCTTGCCGTCGCGTTGGCGAATGCCGCAGATTCACGAGCCGGACGTCGGATAAATGGTCGAGCAAAGTTGATTGACCTTGCTTATTCGATTTCTTTGCGGAGTTCGCCGGGCCGGGCCGGCTGGTGAGGGTCGTTGCGGGGGTTGTGGTCGTGTCCGAACCAGGTTTGCCCGGTGCCGTCGAGAACGACGCGAACGGCTCGGCAGGGCGGGCGTCCGTCGTCCTCAGGGTCGATGTCGTCGCAACTGGCGATGCGCGTCACCGCTGTCCCGATCTCAAGCGAGGCGAGATCCTTCAGGTTGTTGATCCTGCGGAGGGGACCACCCGCGCCCGCGCGGAGGAAAGCACTTCCCGACCGTGGATTTACGGGGCGGGCGGCCGATTCTCAGCTCGCCTGAAGCTGGCTCAACCAGAACTACACCTTGACCCCAATCCTCGACAGTGACCCGTGCTGTATCGCCATCACGCCGTAGCGTGCGACGGACGAGGCGAGGGTTGATCTTCCGTGGTCGCGCCCGCGACCGAGTACGCCGCCTGCCTGCGCACCGGCCAGACCGTCGACCCGGCCTATCCAGACCCTGTGGATCAACCTCCGCCGGATCGGCGACCCGGTTCCCGACGACGAAGACGATTAACCCGCTCGCCGATTCCGGCCCACGAACAAGACGAATCGCGTGTCAGCCCGCACCGAGTAGAACCTCCAACGGCTGCGGAAAACAATGCGATCCGACCCCCAGTTCACGTGAGACGATCAGCGGTCGCTCACTTCGGGACACGAGACTGCGAAACCCCCGATCGCGCAGGTGAAACCTCTTGGCCTGGGGTTTATCTGACGGTCGGCGGGTTGTCAGATGACCCGCCGAAGTGGACGTACTGCTCGTGCAGCCGTCGGCACTCGCTCCTGTGCGGTGAACTTCATCGACCGCGAACGCTTGTGCTGCCTGTGTCCTCGTCCGGGCGGGCGATGTCGGGGTGCAGGGTTTTGAGTTCGCGTTTGATGTGGGGGGTGCGCACGGCTTTTCTGGCCAGGGTGAGCGTGTCGGCGTCGGGGTAGGCTGGCCACAGGTGCCACATCATGCCGTCGCGCAGCCGCATTGTTTGTTTCGGCGAGGGTTCGATGGCGATGATCCGGTGGAGAATCCGCGTGAAGGGCTCGTGGGCGGCTGTCCCGGTGCGTTGTGCTTTCGCGTGCAGGGCGTAGGTGAGCACGGTCAGCTCGTCCAGTTCGTTCAGCAGACCGGTGCCCTCGGGCGAGGAGAACAGCGTGGTCAACTGTTCGACCTCGCCGTCCTCGGCTAGCGGGCTGAACGCGCGGCGCCGGTAGGCGGGCCCAAGGCGTTTGTCGTCGGTGGCCGCCAGCGCCGCCTGCCAGCCGTGCTCGCGGGCTGCCGACTCGACCAGGATTACTTTGAGCTCGCCCATGTGGTGGCGTTCCCGGCCGGCGGCCAGGCGGGGCCAGCGCGCGAAGAATCCGGTCGTGTCGCCTTGCCGGGCGTGCCAGTCCGCGATCAGCCGGTGCCCGATGAATCGGGTGTCCTGGCCGCTGATGGGCTCGAGTGTGTCGCTGACGCGCTCGGCCCCGGCCACGTCGTCTTCCCTGGTGAGCAGCGCGTGCACCAGGTGACCACGCAGGTTGTTGCGGATGAAGTCGCTCGGGGCGCGGCCGAGCGCGGTCTCGAACTCCGCTGGCGGCATGTCGCCGGCGATGAAGAGCAGCGGCAGGGCTTGGTCGAAGAAGTGCCGCAGATGTGCGTTGGGCAGCCGGTCGGCTAAAGATGTCCATGGTTCGGCCCAGGTGGTGAGCCCGCTCATGGAGGTGCGGTCGGTGCGGCCGTCGTGGCGCAACCGCTCGATTTCGGCGAGCACGACCGCCCGGTGCGCGACTACCGCGTGGGGAAACGGGTAGGGCGGAATCGAGGCGCGGTCGTGTTCCTCGGCAGTGTGCGTCGTGTTGAGCGCATCGAGGCATGCCTGTACCGCGTTTCGCGTCTCTTCCCGCATGCGGAAAGACTAAAAGACGACCCGACGGGCCTGGTCTTGGCGGGCGCGGAATTGTGAGCTGGCTCGCCGGTCGCCGTTCCGCCGGCTTTCGAGTGAGAACCCGGCTCGACAGCACGAGGACTACGGCCTGCATCGGGGGAGACCGCTGCCGGCCTTGGCCAGCCCGCTCAGCTTGAATGGCAGCTCATGACACCGTCCTTGACGACGGTTCGGCGGGAGCGCCGATGACGTCGCTGAGTTCGCGCTGCCTGCTTGCGATTCCGCGAACGCCGAACTGGAGTTTGATGTTTAGCCGATAGCGCGGGCGCGCGAACAGCGCGCCGCTAGAGAAATCGTACTGGGGACCGGAGGCCGAGCGGATGATGGTGTCACGGTACGTCGCAGAATTCTGCACGTCAGGGCATTTGGCGGCGGTGGCGCGCGTAGGCGGTGCGGGTTTCGCGATCCACGCCCGCGACGGGACCGCGTGCGATACCTTGGCGACGACGTGATTACGGGTTGTGAGGTGAGCGTCACATGGGGAGATCGGGCGACGGTTCGCCGCCTGACGCAGGGGAAACGGCCGAGCACTGGACGGCCCTATACGCAGCACGATGCCGACGTCGCGGACGCTCTTGGCAAAGTGAATCCAGGCAATCCCGCTCCCTGCGGAATGTATCAATAGGATGTCTGTGACTTTCTCTCGATTTCGTAGTGCCCTGGTCGGCATCGCTGGCGTGGCGGCTTTCGCGGTCAGCGGGTGTTCCGAACCGACTCAGGGGACGGCGAGCCCGCTGCCTTCTGGCACCAGCCAGAGCGGTTCGCCCTCCTCGTCGGGGAGCGAGACCGCGGAGGCTCCGAAGGTTGCCGCTCCGGTCAATGTGGACAAGTTCCTCGCGGATCCGTGCGGCATGCTGACGCCGGCGCAGCTGTCCGCGTTGCAGCTGAGCCAGCCCGAGGCTGATAAGGCGTCCAGCTCCGTCGGTTGCGGGTGGCGGTTCAGCGACGGATACACGGCCGTCAGCGCGACGTTTCTGACCACTGTGAAGAACGGCTTGACGAACGCGTACCGGCAAAAGGCTTCCGGCTATTACCAGGGCGGCTACTTCGAGCCGACGGTGGTGAGCGGTTTTCCGGCCGTGCTGGCCAACACCGCGGATCGCCGCGGCCAGGGGCAGGCGACCATGCTGGTCGGTGTGTCGGATCAAACGGAAATGCTAGTGCTGATTCAGGGGACGCCCGGCAGCAACGCCACGACAGCGGCCACGAACGTGACCAAGGCTGTCCTGTCGACGATGCAAGGCGGGCAGTGAGATGGCAGGGCCGTCGATGTCCGCGCAGCAGATCTACGACCACTTCGCCCACGTCGTCTCGCCGGTCGGGTTGCTGCGGGCGGCCGATCACGTCACCTCGTTCCAGCCTTAGTACGAGAGCCCGGTGACGGACATCCGAGAGTTGGCCGGCGGCAATGGAGGAGGGTTGGGCCGTTGGCGGCCGAGCGTGCAGGCCGCGGAGGCGATGAGCATGGCGCAGAGTTGTCTGCGTGGCACGACGTCAGGGCCAAGGTGCAAGCCCGTGCCTCCGAGGCCGCAGGCTCCGCCGCCGATGACGGACCTTTCGGGGTGCAGAGCGTGATCGACGCCGATCTCGAAAACTAGACTCGGCATAGCAACAAAGTCGCGGCGGCGATGAAGTCTTGGTCCACGGCGTCAGACCAGACCGGCCATGCCCACCAGTTACGGCCAGGCCGACGTGAACGCGATGAACGGCGCCGGGCACAGCAGTGACTCGGACGGTTCCCCCGCCGCTCGGTCACAGCGCGGGTCCGGTCGCCGCGACCGGTTCGTACGGCACCGTTCGCCGCTGGGGCTGTGGCGTCCGGGTGGTCGTTGGCTCCCGGCAGCCCGACCCTGCCGCGGGTGGCGGGATCGGGGGAAGACGCGCCGGACTGCAGCACGGTTGTGACCGCCTCGGGATCTTCCCCGCTCGCACGGGGGAAGACCTTGTGCCCTACAGGTTCACAGGGCTTCGGGTGCGTTCTCGTTCACTTTGCTTCGGCGGCTGTGTTGTGCGGCGGTGCGGGTTGAGGTGGCGGTTTGGCGGGGGATTCCGGGCGGATGCGGCGACTGGCGAGGCGATCTGTGGATGTTTGTCGCCGAGCCCGAAGACGCCAAGCTGCACCGTCGGTGTATCCCGGCGAGCATCGGAGAACCCGGTGCCGTCGACCTGTGGTCCGGCAACGCAAAAGTGCCGGAGGTACGCGGCGGTCCGAACGGGGTAGGCAGCGCGCTAGCGGACGCGGTCGGTGGCGTCTGGCAAGCACCAGTGCCTGCCGGTGGTCCAACCGAGGAATCGCCGTCCTGCCTCGCCGTCCACCTGTCCGTCCGGGGTGAACCGGCCGCCCTCCACCACATGTGCCAAGCCGGTGACTGCCGGGGTAAACCGTTCGGCCAGGCCCGCTCGGGTCACTTGTTCGGCGAGTTGGCCCACGGTCGCGCGCTGAGTGTCGGTGTCGCAGAAGCTCAGGAAGAACAGCGCCTGTCGCCAAGCGTAGGCCGCGTTCTTGATCGCTTGCAGCGCTGCGTGGTGATGGTCGGTGCGCGTCGCCAGCCGGGTCACCGTCCACTTCAATGACTCTGCGGCCAGCGCGGGTGCCGATGCCCGGAGGCGGTTCCGCAAGTCCAGCGTGTGCACCAAGACTGCCAGGTTCTGCGTCGTGAGGATCTGGCTCTGCTCCAGGACAGTGCCGTTCGCGGCGACCGAGCGGAGCCGGTGCGTCGGCTGGGCTTCGGAGGCTCGGGCCACGCACACGTCGGCGAAGTCGTCGGCGGTGCGCTTGGCGAGCGCGCGAAACGGCCGCGGGCGTGGCGTCGAAGGCCAGGACTGCGGCAGGTCGTAGTAGCGGGCGTAGAGCGTGCCCGCCATCGTGCGGCTCGTGATTTCCGCCGCCGCGCGCCATTTCGCGGTGAACCGTCCCATGAAGATGTCGGCGGCGACCTCCTCCACCAGCGGCATCGGCAGCTCGGCCTGTTTGGCCAGCGCGCCAAGTTCACGCACCAGCGTGTTCGGCAGGATCGCGTGCGGGAACGCGTTGAGCGCCAGCAGCACCGTCTGGGCCAGTGTCTGGCGGGCTGCCCGGGCGGCGTCCGGCCGCCGCGCGCGCAACGGATCGATCGCGCGGACCCAGGGCAGTTCCTCGATGCGGATCTGGTGTTCCAGGTCGAGCAGCAGCAGGCTGCGCCGACGGCGGAAGGCCGCGTAGGTCTGGGCGTACAGCGTCGAGAGTTGCTCGTTGTCGAAGTTCGCGGCCAGCAGTTGCGCGGTGATCTGCGGCAGGACCGTCGCGAGCACGTCGGCCGAGGTGATCACGTTGCGCGCGACCAGTTCCTCGATCGGGGCCTCCAGCGCACGGGCAACCTTGGCGACCAGGTGGGCCGGTGCGTCCCCGGCAACCGCCTCGATCGACGGCAGCCCGCCGTCGGCGGGGAAGCAGTCCAGTCGCTCGGCCAGCGCGGCGGCGAGTGCGGCGTGGGTGGGCCGCGCGGCGACCGCGGCCTGCAGCGCCCGCAGCGCCGCCCGCGGTTCCGAGCCCGGTTCGCCGTGCTTGGTGACCGTGTTCGCCAGGGCACGGCGGATCCAGCCCACGTCCCGCCCGGTCAGTTCCGTGCTGTCGCGCTCGCATGCCAGCAACGCGCGGTGCAGCCGGGCGAAGTTGCTCTTCGGATGGGTGTGGGCTTTCGACGCGGTGTGCCGGGCGCTCGCGCTCGCGTAGTCCTCGAGCCACTGGGCGCGGCGCTGCGTCCAGTCGGCAGGCCAAGTACGGCACGGCCAGCCGCCGGTGACGTCATTTTCGGCCAGCCGCGGCAGATCGCCCTCCACGGTGTCGCACCAGAGCGCGACCAGCCGGTCGAACAGCGGGTGCCACACCTTCAGCGTTTCGAGCATCGCCGCGACCGCGGGCGGGGTGCTCGCCGACCCCAGCGATTCCCGGACTTCGCCGACGGTGCTCAGCCGCACCAGCGCGCCCGCCGGTCGCGGCGCCGCGCCGGGCAGCGGGGCCAGGCGGAGGCGACGCAGGTACGGACGAAGCTCGGCGACCAGGTCGAGCGCGGCTTCGGCGTGCCCGTGGTCCAGCAGCCACGCCACGACCGGCAGCGCGGCATCCTCAGGAACCTCGATCCGGTAAGACTCGGACGCCAGCATGGCTCGGAGCGTGCCGAGCCCGGCGTCGGTGAGGTACCAGAGGTTGAGCCGTTCGCGGTCGGTCGTGCCCGGCCCGTCGGCGCACAGGGCGGCCTCGGCAGGGGAAAGCGGGACCTCGGCGAGGAAACGGCCGGTGGCGAACCCGCCGTGCGCGACTTCCAGGGTCACCCAAGCCGGAGTACCTGCGACCGGAACCCGCGAGCCGATCCGGAGGGAGCCGTCGGCCATGCCGACCAGGACCTCCCGCCACCGGTCCGCTTTTGCCCGCGCACGCTGCCGCGTCGCACCGTCCTTCGCGGCCGCGGCGGTGCGCACAGCCCGTTCCAGCTGCCCGTAGGCATACCCCTCCGACGCGGTGTGTCCCATGTGGATTCCCCCTGCTCTCAAAGACTTGGAGGCAGGATTCGAACCCGCGCCCTCCCGGACCTGAGCCGGGTGTTCTGCCTGCTGAACTACTCCAAGACGCGGAGGATGGACATGGAGGCGGGACTCGAACCCGCGCCCTCCCGGTTACGAGCCGAGTGATCTGCCGCTGATCTACTCCATGCCGTTCCCCGCACTGGAAAGCTTATGCCGCTGCGGGACACCATCGCCACCGATTTCAGGCGGTCTCCGCTATTCCAACGGGGCGTGCGAATCCCTGGCATGACGCGCGGGGAGAACTCCCAGTTCGCGGCGACCGAGCGAGCCCGGGGACCGCTCCCGCTCGCGAGTACCATGATCGCGGAAACCCGACCGGACCTCAGATCCGGTGGCATACCCGAGGCGGGCACCACGGGCCCGAGCCGTACCGGAGGGTCGTCGGCGCCGACGGAGACCTTGGAAGGACTATCCGATGACCTCGGAGCAAGCCCGTTCGCAGCTGCGGTCCCTGGTTCGAACGGTCGAACACCTGGCGGAACCGGCCGCTGCGCAGGTTGCTTACCTGCGCGATCTGCGGACCTACCCGTCCGCGGACGAACTGGCTCTGGAGTTCGATGCGATGCGGCGGTTTGTGCCAGAGCTTGCCGAATCCGGCCTGATCACGAGTTCTGCCATCGCGATACTGGATGCGATAGACGAGAAACTGACGGACATGAGCGGTCGTAAGAACGAGGATCTGTGGCACGCGGACTCGCTGGAGTCCTCGGCCGACTGGAAGGTCGTGCGCACGCTTTCGAGGGATGCACTGGCCCGATGGAAAGTATCTTGACATGAGCGGGATTCGCCTCCCTGGGATCAGAACTCAGATCGTCTCCGCGATCGTCAGTTTGTCGGACCGGGACTACCAGGAACGAGTGTGGATCCGGCGTGAACTCCCGCACCCGGACTACTACGACGAATTCGATTTGGCAGTGCACTCCCTCTTCGACGACTCACCGATTCTTCCGTCCCCCGCGCCCGGCTGCGTCGGGGAGCTGATCTACGCCGACGAAGAGATTCCGCTGGCTCGGCTGGGGGAGATGCTCGGCCCGCTGATCGACGAACTCGGGGACGTTCCCGACGCCGAGTACCTGAACAGCCCGCAATGGCCGGAAGTGGTTCGCCGGGCGACGGCCGTGCGAGAAATAATGGAACGGAACGAGGAAACCCATCGTGATTGACAAACCCGGCGTCCAGCCCGAGGGGTGATGCGGTGGTGCCGCCGGGGCGCCAAGCGCCGAGGACGTGAGGACAAGGGGCCCGGATTCGTGCAGCGCGACCCGCTGGTGCGGACTGCTGGGCCTCGCGTTCCTCGCCAGCCCTCGGCACCCCCGGTTGCCTGACGCGACCGAGGAGCACAACGAGCTGATCGCGGTCTACCGGGCTAGGGAAGATCGCGGCGGTGAGATGGCCGGTCGGTCCGCTGTCGATCCACCGGATCAACAGGACCCTGAAGACGTGCCCGAACCGTCGCGTGGGCCTCGCTCGTCGCCGCGAGGGCCGCCGTTGCCCCACGAGAGCGACCCATGACGCAGGACCTGGGTGGAATTGAGTAGTTCTGCTTAGGCCTGGTGAGTAGGTGCGCGTGGTTTGCGCAGGTAGGTGCCCCGCTCGGGGGGTAGCAAGGTTGATCTCGCTGTCCTTGCTCCCGTAGCGTGACAGGCTGACTACGGGAGGGGTCTGATGGGGTTCAGAGCGGTGCCGGACGCGTTGAGAGCGGCGGCCGGAGCGGCCGGGGAGAAGGCGGGCAGGCTGCGCGAGGCGGACTGCGCCGAACCGGTGGGACGGATCGGCGGGGCGGTGCGGGGCGGAAAGGCCGCAGCCGCGGCCGGACACTGCCGGGAGTCCTTGTCGACGACGTTCACGCAGTGGTGCGCTCAGGCGCAGCGCTTCGGCGAGCACCTCGGCGATGCGGCCGGTCGCTACGAGCGCGGCGACCACGAGGCGGCAGGGGTGTTCCCGTCCGCGCCGACGATGCGGGGGCCGCGCTGATGGTGTCGCTGGCCGATGTCCGGGCCTGGGACCATGCTGCGCTGGACGAGGTGTTCTCGGTCTTGCAGATCCGGACGCAGATCCTCATTCACGACGGGGACGACTACGGCAAGATCGTGCCGGTCGAGGGCTGGAGCGGGCCCGCGGCCGACAACGCGGCCGCTCAGCACAAAACTCACATGCAAGCCCTGGACGCTTATGCCGCCGGCGCCGCTGCTCTGGGCAAGGCGGTCGGGCAGGCCTCCGACGCGATCGTGGCGGTTCAGTCTGCGATTTACAATGCCGACGAGTTGGCCCGCAAATACGGATTCGCGATCGCTGACGCCGGCGGGATCGCTGACGCCTACGCCGGGAAGCAGCCGCCGCCCGACCTGAACCCCGACGACCGGGAACGCATCCATACCCAACTGGTGGACGAAATCGCCCAGATCCTGCGGACCGCCAACGACCTCGACGCCGATCTCGCGTCGGTGCTGGACCGCGCGGCGGCGGGCCAGTTCGGCACCGGAAACGAGTCCACGGTGGCCGCCGCGGCCGCCGACGGGCTGGCGGCGCCCGGCATCACCGCGCCCGAACCGCCGCCGAACGCGACGCCGTCGCAAGCCTCGGCCTGGTGGGCCACTCTCACGCCAGCCGAGCGCGACATCCTCATCCGAGACCGCCCGGGGACGGTCGGCGCGATGGACGGGCTGCCGGGCTCGGCCCGGGACCGGGCGAACCGGGCGGTGCTGGCGCAGCAAGAGACCGATCTGCGCCGGCAGCGCGAGGACATCCAGCGACGCATGAACGGGCTGAAAATGTCCGACCCGCAGCAGCAGAACGAGCACCACGACCTGCAAAGCCAGTTGGACGGATCGACGGACGACTGTCCGAATTGGACAAGGTTGGCAAAGCGCTGGCGCAGCCGGGCAGTCGGCAGCTGCTAGTGCTAGACGGCGGCGGAGACCACCTGAAAGCGGCGGTCGCGTCCGGGAACGTGGACACCGCCCGCAACATCGTCACTTTCACTGGAGGGTTCGGCTCCTCCGTCAATGGCGATCTCCTTGACTACGACAAGCGAATGGACCAGATCAGGCAGGATGCCGACGACATGTCGGAAAGGTACGGACACGGCGGAAAATCGGCGGCGGTGACGTGGATGGGATACGATGCGCCGCAGTCGGTCGACGTGCTGCGCACGGGGAAGGCCGAGGCGGGAGCGGGCAAACTGGCGCCGTTCCTGCAGGGCCTGGACGCTTCACGCGAGGGCGACCCGGCGCGGCAGGTCGCACTCGGGCACTCCTACGGCTCCACCACCACCGGGATCGCGCTGCGCCACGCCGGAGCCGACGCGGCGATCTTCGCCGGGTCGCCCGGGATCGACACCGGGAACATCACCGACCTGAAAGTCCCGCCCGGCCAGTCCTACGTCCTCAAAAACGACGGCGACCCGGTTGCCACGTCCGGCTGGTTCGGCAAAGACCCCGTCGACATGCCCGGGGTGCACCACATGTCCACCGACCGCTCATACCCGGCCGACGGACCGCCCCTGGACGCCACCACCGGGCACTCCAGCGTCGACCAGTACCTGCGCCCCGGCACCACCAGCCAGCACAACATCGCCGCCGTTGTCGCCGACACCCCCGCACAGCTCACCCTCCAAGACCAGCCGGGCTTCGAGTACCGCATGCCCGGCGGACGGTAGAAATCCCTCATGCCCCCGCACCGATCCCGTACCCGACGTCCGGCCACGCTGACTGTCGCCCGCCTCGCCGCGCTCGCACTGGCGCTCGCCGTGACCGGTGGCTGTGGACAGAAAGGACCCAGCGTGTCCGACGCCTACGACCAGCTCATGCAACGCCCTGACATCGACCAGGCCCAAGCCGCCTACACCACGATGACCAAGACCATCCGCGACCGCCTCACCGCCGAATTCGGCCGCACCTGGGAGCAAGGAGGAGAACTCAGCGGCAGCACCTGCGGCAACGACTACCCGGGACTCGACTCCGACGGCCAGACGCTCAGGCTGCCCCGCTGGGACTCGTCCGGAAACCTTCCCGACGCGGACTGGCCTCGCGCCCAAGCCTTGGTCGGGCAGATCGCCGCAGGCTACGGCTTCAACTCCGCCCCTAAAGTCTTCACCAACCGGCCCGGCGACCACGACGTGGCTTACGGCAAACCCGACGGCGCACTCCTGCACTTCGGCACTGCCGTAAACACCACCGTCCGCGTGGAGACAGGCTGCCACCTCACCGCCGAAGCGAAGAAACGAGGGGCACCGTCCCAGCAGTAGACGCACTGGCCGAGGAAAGCGCACAGCAGTCCCTGAGGCTGCCGACGGTCCGGACGTCGGGATGCGGTGCGACTCCGCGCCCTACTTCCGGGACGATCCGAAGGCGTGCGTCAGCTCTGACGTGATCCCCTGGCTACCCGTGCTCGCTGGCGCGCTTCCCGCGACTACTCTGGCGCAGCCGCCGAGGCGCTTGTGGCCGACCGCTGCTTCGCCGCCCCTCGCGACGATCGCCAGGCTCGCCGCGGGACTACTCCGACAGCGGTGCGAGGCCGCGGCGGCCAGCCCGATTGTCACTTGCCGCGTCCGAGCAGGCCGGCAACAGGCCCGTGTCCTGACGCGGTCAGCCGATGATGTGCCGTTTGACCGCGGCAAGGGACCGCGTACGTGGTTGCACGGTGTCCACTGGCAACGCTTCCTCTTGCCAGGAGGGAAAATTTGCCAGTCGCTGCTGCACATTCTGCCAGTCGCCAGCGTTGTGCCAGCCGGGGATTCCGCGGCTGCGGCCTTCGAGCCTGGCGCGGTGGATTTGCGGGTCGGAGCAGTGGCACACGACCACGCGGAACTGGGCACCGGCTCGGTGGGCCAGGCTGCGCCAGCGATCCCTGGTGGCGACGCTTTCGGTGGGATGATCGAGGATGACGTACTGACCGGCGACGAGTTGCCGAAGAGCGAGCGTGGTCAGCAGCTCTTCGGCCATCTCCAGCGGAGCCTCGAAATGACGGCCGCCGAACGGAGTCAGCGCGCCGAGCAGCCAGTCGGTGGCGAAGACCGGGATGCCCAGCTCGGCGCCGGCGGCGTCGGCCAGGGTGCTCTTCCCGCTGCCGGGCAACCCGGAGAACACGACCAGCCGAGCACCTGTGGCGGCGGAAGACAGGTCGTAGTCGGTGAAGTCGGCCGGCAACCTCGATGTCAGGTCGGCCGGCACCAGTCCGGTGACCCACGTGGAGGCGATTCGATGGGGCCGTGCGGCCTCGACGACGCAGGAAACGACGTCAACGGTGCCGTCGTGGCGGAGGATCCGCGCCCGTGCGGTGGTCTCGCCGACGTCGAGACCGACTGCGACGACCGGCGCGTAGTGGGCGGCTCGACCGCGGGTGACCTCGACGTACCTCTCGGGCGTGACGACGGCGGTGAACGCGGCCGCGAGCACGTCGGACGCGTCAGCTCCCCAGCCTGGTTTCCCGTCCAGGCCGTCGAGAATCCATTCCAGCCGCGCTAGGGCAGGACTGGCCGCGAAACGTTGCACTGTTCCCCCAGGCAAGTGGTTGAGGCGAGCCGATCAAGCCTAGCGAGCCTGCCCGGAGACAGGCCGGACGTTCGCCCACGACTGAAAGAGACTGCCGTGAGCAGGCCGCGCTGGGGAGAAACCAGGGTGCCGCGCGGTCAGTAGCAGTTGAGCGCGTTGAGTGAGTATCAGGGTGCCGCATTGGCCGCGCGTTGTCCGCCGCTCGGCGCTCATCGATGGTGCGGCCACGTTCACTCGGTCGTTGGAAGCGACCAGGGTTGACGAACGTCACTGGGATCCCCCGCTGTTCCTGCTGACCAAGCAGCGGAAGTACTTTTTCGATCCGGATTCGATCCGTGCACCGCTCGTGCACCCCGAGGCTGCGGTGAAGGGCGCCGTGGTCGTCGGTGCGAACAAAGGCTGGCACACCAGGTTCGGCACGACCGCGCACCGCTGGGGACAGAGCACGCATGGCAAACGTCGCGACATAGGTCCGCGCGGGAAGAATCCCGGCGACGTCTGGTCGGTCAGTGCCCGGCTGACGCGAGAGACGCACGTCGATGCGGTTCCGATCGAGATCCCGTTGCGTTGCATCGCCGCGGGAAGCCCTAAAGGCGAGGTGGTTCTCGATCCGTTCAGCGGTGCCGCCACGACAGGGTTGACCGCTCGCCGGCTGGGCCGCGTATATCGGCATCGACCCCGACCCCGCGTTGCATGACCTCAGCCTGAGTCGTCTCGGATTGACGATCGACGAGCAGGGGAGGGCGGCATGAACCGCCTCCTGATTCAGCCGAACGCACACCTGGCGGGCCGGTGCGGGATGGCCGCCGCGGATGGAGGTCGTGCTCGGCGCGGGCTTGCGAGCAGGAGCGGCGTCTTGCGTCGGCGAGGGAGTGAACGGTGAGCGGCTCTGTGCGGTTGTGCGTGGGAGATGCGGCGGAGGTGGTGGCGGGTATGCCTGCCGGGTCGGTGGATTGCGTGGTGACGTCGCCGCCGTATTGGGGATTGCGGGACTACCGCGTTGCCGGTCAGTACGGAGGGGAGTCCACTGTGGATATCTATGTCGCGCACCTGGTCGAGGTGTTCGACCGGGTGTCCCGGGTTCTGCGGCCGGGCGGGACGGCGTGGCTGAATCTCGGCGATTGCTTCGGCGGTTCGTGGGGCAACTACGTGGCGCGCGGTTCGGGCGCGCGGACGGCGCCGGTGCGGGAGGCGAGAGGGTACGGGGTGCATCGGCCGCCGCACGCGGGTTTCCGGCGCAAGGATTTGGCGGGTGTGCCGTGGCGTGTGGCGTTGTCGTTGCAGGAGCACGGGTGTCTGGTGCGCAACGCGGTGGTGTGGGAGAAACCGAACGCGCGGCCGGAGAGTGTGCGGGACCGGCTTGCCCAGCGCTACGAGACGGTGTTCCCTGCTGGCTCTCTCGCCGGAGCATTCGTTCGCGCCGCGGTCCGATCCGGGTGAGAGCGGGTCGGATGTGTGGCGGGTGTCGGCTGGGCGTTCCGGCAAGGGGCATCCCGCGTCGGGAACGGTGGAGGTCGTCCGCCGCTGCCTCCGCTGGGGTGCCCGCGCGGGGGCGTGGTCCTGGATCCTTTCTGCGGAAGCGGCACGACCGGCATTGCCGCGCTGGAGCATGGATGCTCGTTCGTCGGGATCGATCTGGACCCTGCCTGTCACGACCTGGCGCGGCGGCGGCTGACGGGAGGTGCGACGTCGTGACCGTTGAGGGGCCGGTGCCGATGACAGTGGCCGAGGCGGCGGCGCTGCCCGCGGTGGTGGATCTGATGACGGCGGCGCGAGCGTTGAGGATCGGGCGGACGACCGCCTACGCGCTGGCGCGTCAGGAACGCGCCATCCGCCACGGCGAGGTCGGCGCCGAACAACTCCAGCACGCCCTCACTAGCCGCATCACCATCGAACAAGCCAAAGGCGTGCTCGCCCAAGCCGGGTCCATCCCCATGGACGAAGCATTCCACCGCATGCGCCGCTACGCCCGCGCCCACGGCCAACGGCTCAGCACCACCGCCGACAACATCGCCCGCAAAGTCCTCGCCCCGGACGTCGTCCTGGCCTTCCCCTTGCCCCCGCTGACGTCTGCGGGCTGACCCTCGCGCGGCCCGCGATCCGTTGTCAGCGCCAGCAAAAGCGTCCTCTGCGGCGATAGCGGGACGGGCGGCGCGGCGCGGTGCCCTGGCGAGCACGGCCGGGCGGTCGGCGTTGAAGCAACACCATCTGGCGGCATGTCCGGATTTCGCGTGACTGGCGAGGCGCGCGGCGGCGAAGCGCGTTCGGTCCGAAGAGCCCACTGCACAACCACAGCGGTTTGTCCGCCACCGCCGACGCCATCCACCACGACAATCGCCGCTGCGTCCACAGAGCGGTCCGAATCCGGCAGGAGAGCGTCCATCGCGGCGAGCAGTCGAGCCGCTGGTTGCAGATATCGCTCACAACGAGATACGGAGCGCAGGTTGAGGTTTCTTCCTGGTGACAGATACGGCTCACAGTCACATGACGTGTGTGAATGATCAGCACCTGTGGACGGTTCTCGGCGAGGTCGCGCGGGCGGGCATCCTCTCTCGGGGGTGATCTGCAAGGTCCGGAGTCCTGATCAGGGCCGGCGTTCGCCGTCGGGGATTGTCGTTGCCGCACTCCGCTCTTCCCCCCCGGCGAGACGGGAGCCCCGTGGCGCACCCGGTGGGCCGACCGCTTTGGCCAGCCCGCCGGATGCGGTGTCGTTCGAGGGCGGTTCGGGTCAGTTCAGCCCGCTGACGGTGCCGCCGAAGAGCCCGTCCTTGGCGGAGATGGCGTACCCGTCGCCGTTGGACAGGTACCAGTGGGCGAAGGTGCCGTAGGCGTTGCCGAATCGGAGGACGACTTGGCTGTCGTTCCATGACAGCGGGATGATGCCGATGCAGTTGGCGCTGCCGTCGGGGTTGCTGGCTCCGGCCTCGAAGTTGTTGTCGTCGAGGAAGTGGAGCTGGTTGCCGAAGACGAAGCCGTTGTTGGTGTACGTGCCGCAACTGGTGATGTTGTCCGGGGTGCTGGGCGGCGGGGCGGCCCCGAAACCGGAGCCGGTAAGCGTGATCGTGGGCGAGGCGACGCCGGATCCGCCGCTCCCGCTGAACGAAACCGACGCGATCGAAGGCCGTGTCGCCGCGGAGGCTGTGCTGGGGGCAGCGGCTGCCGTTGACGTTGCCAGCCCTGTCGTCAGCGTCAGCGCTGACGCGACCAGCCCGGCTTTCTGTGAAAATCTCATGCGTGTTTCCCCTTCTTCTTTGCTGTAATTCCGGTTTCCGTGTCAGATGAGCCGACAGTTCCGGCCGGACGTCTGGATCTGCCCGGTGTTGTGGCGATGCTGTGCCGATGTATCCGTTTTCCTCTGCGGTGAAAGCCGAATTGCCTGCCCGGCAACAATCGTGCCGCCCCAGCCGCGCCGGGGTAATCCCATGACCGAGGGGGTTGACAGCAGCTAGGATTGAGCGATGGCACCGACGATCGACGCGGTCTCCCGCACAACGCTGGGTGCCGCAGGCGAGGCCGACACGCTCCACGAACTGGCCGCGGAATTCTCCCGCATCCTCGGCCCAGGCCTGCCCCACGACGGGTACGCCTGCTTGATGGGCGGGGTCGATCCGGCCACCGGCACGGTCGTCATGCGGGCGGGCAAGACCGGATACGGTCTGCGGGCGGGCTTTCGGATGGCGCACCACTGTCGTACCAACCGTTATCTGAACCCCGCGCTGGGCGGCAGCCTGGCCGCGATGCTCGACTCCGGTCGGCCCGCGACCCGCGCCACCGAGGCAGTGAACGAACTCATGGCCGCGGAGGGGGTCGGCATCGATCTGCGCATCGCGCTCACCGTGCGCGGCCGGACCTGGGGCGCGTTCGGGCTGACGCGCGAGCACGGAGCGAACCCGTTCACCGCCGACGAGATCCGGTACGCCGAGCGGCTCAGCGGGCCGTTGACCGCCGCGGTGCGGCGCTTCGCCGCGGGCATCCCGGCGAGCCCGGTCCGCGGATCAGTGCCGGGCACGCTCGTCCTCGACCGCGACGACCGGATCACCGCGGCGACCCCGGCCGGTCGCGAGTGGCTGCGCGACCTCGCCGCCAACCCCGCGCGTGGCGGCGAACCCGGCCCCGAAATCGTTCTGGTGAATCCGGTGGTCGCCGCTCGCCGGGGCGACCCGCCCGCGGTCAGCACGGTGCCCACTTCCCGCGGCTGGGCAAGCATTCACGCGCAACCGCTCCACGGCGCCCGGCCCGGCGACGTGGCAGTCACCGTCCAGACCGCCTCCGCCGCCGACCTGCTTTCCGCGGTCGCCACCTGCTGCGGCATCACCGACCGGGAGAAAGCTGTCGTCGAGCAGGCGCTCGGCGGCTTGCCCATCAAGCAGATCGCCCGCAGGCTCGATCTCTCCGCACACACCGTCAACGACTACTTCAAAGCCATCTACCGGAAACTCGGCGTGACAAGCCGCGAAGAACTCTTCACCGTGCTGACCCGCTGACCCCGCCGCGAAGCCCCGCACCGCGCACGGCGGCCGGATGGTCGTAGTCACGCAACGCGACCTGGAGGGCGCGGTTGCGCATGGCAGCACGCTGGTCGGGATGGAGAGACGGCGCGAGACGCAGGGCAGCGGCCAACGTCGGCAGTTCTGACAGACGAACTGTTTTCGAAAGCGCATGAACGACAACTGCCTTGGCGGGTTGCGGCTATCGTCTTGCGATCACGCCGCACCGTCTCGCTGCGGCAGGTTCGCATCGCTGGCGCGACCGCGCTCGCGGCTCCATTGCCCCGAACGCGACGCGGCGGTTCAGTGGTCAGCCACGCCGGGAAATGAAGAATGTGGACGTCGTGGCGATCCTGGATCGCAGACGGCCTTTGCGTGTGGCCGGGAGCTGGACCTTGTCCCGGCCACACGCACGCCCGGCTGAAAGCGCGAACTGATTGCCCTGGCCGACTCCGGCACCGCCAGAGTCCCTGCGGTCGCCGAAACGGCGGCGACCTTGAGGCAGGACGGTTCCCCCGCCAGTTTCACGCCGAGGTCCGTTTCGCAGGGTTGCGCAAGGGAACAGTCGATCCTCACGGTGGCAGCTGAGAGACGGTGCGCGTGCGGTCAGGCACCGTTGGGAAATGCCCGTTTAGCGGGTTGCGACAAGTTCGGCTTCTTTGCGCGAACGCGCGGCCGGTTTCATCGGGAGTGACGCGGCCTTCGAAGATCAGGAGACCGTCCAGGGAAGGCTTTCGCTACCGCGGCGCAGGTCGAGTGTCCGGTCCAGTCCCAACAAGCGGATGGGGCGCACTACGGCTCGCTGGCTCGTCACGATCACGAGCGGTACGTCCGCCGCCCGGGCCGCGCGACTCGCCGCCACTAGCGCCGACAGGCCCCGGCAGGTGCAAAAGGCAACCCCGTCGAGATCGATGATCACTGGGTGGCGTGAATTTTCGATCTCGTACAGCAACTCTTCACAAAAGAAGGCGACGGTCGACGAGTCAAGATCCCCGGAGAGCGCCAAGACCGTGACACCGGATCCGGTTCTGACCGTGATGCGCACGGGCGGCGGCTTCGGCGCGGCAGGGGAGATGCGGCGGATCGGGCTGATCATGCGGCGGCTCTCCTGCGGCATCGGCAAGAGGAGAACCAACGCATGGCCCACCTGGGCTGGGGCGCTGGGGGCGGCTCCTGGCTAACCGTGGTTTCTCACCGTAGCGCGGGCATTTGTTTACGACAACAGGCGATGTCGCGTTTCAAAGCAATCCTGCGGAGAGAGCGCTCTCCTCGCCAGGGCCAGATCTGACCGTCGAACACGCCGAGTGCGCTTGCCCGCGGTGAGCGGAACTGGCTTCGTATGCTGTCGGCCGTGACGCTTGAGAAGACCCTCAAGAAGCTCCAGGACACCGCGCGTCAGAGATCTGCCCCCGACGGCGGCCGTCATCTCAGGCAAAGCGCCGGTCGCGTCGTCGAGCCAGCGCCGGGCGGTAACCGCGGTCAGATGTCGGGCCAGGCTCGACTTGCCTGCTCCTGGCCCGCCGACGATCTGCACGCCCGGATGGCTGGCGAACAGGCCGTCGGCCGGTAGGCAAAGGGGGTTCTGGCCGGGCGCGGCGGTCTCGACCTAGAAGAGGCTTTCGTCTTGTTGCGCAAGCGTGCCCGGTACACGAGCCAGCGTCTCCGGACGCTCGCGCTCGCGGTGGTCGCCGTCCAGGCGGCCGCCGATTCCGTCCTCCGTCCGGGGGCGTCCGCGAACCGCCGTCGCGGCTGTCGGTCGTGACGGCTGCGAATCGGCTCCTGCGTGCCGGAGCCGAAGAACTGGCCTTTGTTCCTAGCCGGTCGGTCGGAGCGACCCCCGGGTTACTCCGGGGAGTGGGAGCCGACGGTCCGCAACCCGGTCCGGAGCAGGCGGGCGACCTGCGCCGGTGTCCAGCCGGTCGTGCGAGCGACGTCGGCGACGCTCCGGTGCTCCACCGCCGTCGCCCAGAGAGCGAAGCGCTGCCGGGGCGGCAGGAGGGCTAGTTCGTCGAGCAGGACCGCATCGCGGACCGCGGACTCCAGCTTCGCCGTTCGGCCGCGGGACGGGAATTCAGCGTGCAGAGAGGCCAGAACCCGATCTCGCGCCGGGCGTCCGTGATCCGGTCCCGCGGTGTCGGAGACCGCGAGCTCGGCGGTGACCCGCCGCCACACCCGTTTCCGCACGCGCGACGACGAGCCCAGGTTGCAGGCAACCCGGTAGCCCAGCGAAATCATCCGTTCCCCGAACGAAGGATCCCCGCTGAGCCAAGGGGGCAACGCGCGCAGGTGTGCGTCGTGCGGGGTGTGCGTTCCGGCCGTCATCGTGGTTCCTCCACCCGCCTGCTCCGGCTCCGGCTCCGGCGTGAGGCTACCCGGGCGTCGGCGATGCAAACCGCCGTCCGGGCATCAGCTGAGATCGAGCCGGGCGACGCTCGCGGTGGTCGGCCGGGAAGACCCGCTGGCCGGTTCGACCGTGACCCCGACCCGGTCGGCGTCCGGTGGCAGCGCGCCGACGAGCGCGGCCGGTCCGGAACCGGGGCGGAGCAGCCCGGCCGAATGCACTCCGCCGGGCCCGATCAGCCAGACCTGGTAGGCGTGCCGGGCGTCGAGCGCAGGCATGCCGTCGAGCGCCAAGGAGAGCTTCGCCAGCGACCGGGAAACGACGGCGGTAACCGTGCCCCCGGTACTGCGGTTCGTGAGGGTGATCGCGTCCGGGGCGCGGCGGATGTCGGTCGATCCGAGGGCGACCGGTGCGGCAGGGGCTGTGCGTTCGCTCAGGGTGATACCGGCGACTAGCCCGCTGACGGCGGCTGCCGCCGTACAAAGGGCGACCGCGAGCCGAACCCGCCGCGACCGCGGCACCGATTCGAGCGATAGTGTCTGCCGGGTGGCGGCGGCCTCGGCCAGCACGGCGGCCCGCATCCCCGGGCCCGGCTCGACGGCCGCCGCGATGCCCATCCGGCTGGCGACTTCTCGCAGCTCGCGCACTTCCTGAGCGCACGTCCCGCACACCAGCAGGTGCTGCTCGAAATGAGCCCGTTCGGCGCCGGTCACCGCGTCGAGTGCGTATGCGCCGGTCAGCATGTGCGTGTCGGCGGTACCCATGCCGCCCCTTCCCGTTCCGGACGCCGAAAGTCCACTATGGACAGAACTGTCCAGCCGCGCGTCAGGAGGCATTCGTCGCGGAAGCTCCGGCGGTTTGGTCCGGGTGCGCACCAAACCGGGGGGCCTTCGGTGCCGAAGGCCCGGTATGACCACTGCGGAAGTTCCCGAAGCCGGCGCGGCGAGACTGCGGCTGCCGTCCGCGGCGTTGTGCGGCGTGCTCGCCCTGCTCGCCGCGCTGGCCGCGGGACATCTGGTCGCTTCGTTCATCAGCATCAACGCGTCTCCGTATCTCGCGGTCGGCAACGGGGCGATCGACCTGACCCCGGTGCAGCTCAAGGACTTCGCGGTGCGGACGTTCGGCACGCATGACAAACTGGTGCTGCTCAGCGGGATGGCGGTGGTGATGGTGGCGGTCGCCGCCGTCGCCGGAATGCTCTCGGCCCGATCGCCCGTGATCGGGGCAGCGATCATCGCGTTGTTCGGCCTGGTGGGCGGCTTCGCCGTCTACGAACGGCCGGACCTTTCCGCGGTCGCTCTGCTGGCGCCGCTCGCCAGCCTGGTGACCGGGGTGGCGGTTTTCCTTCTGCTGCACCGAATCGCTCCGAGAAAAGACATCGTGGCGGGCAGCGGTTCTTCGGGCGCGTCCCGCCGTTCCTTCCTGCTCGGCGGTGCCGGGGTCGTCGTCGGAGCCGGCGCGTTCGGCGGGGCCGGGCAGCTGATCAGCGGAACCCGCGACGCGACCGCATCCCGCGAGGCGGTGGGGAAACTCGTGCCCGCCACTACCGCGCCCGCGATCCCGGCCGACGCGGACTTCGCGAAACTGGGCACGCCGCGATTTCTCACGCCGAATCCGGATTTCTACCGGGTGGACACCGCGTTGTCCGTGCCGCAGGTTCGCACGGAAGACTGGAGCCTGCGCATCCACGGCATGGTCGAGAAGGAACGGACCTACAGTTACAGCGACATCCGGAACCGGCCGCTCGTCGAGCGCACGATCACCATGACCTGCGTGTCCAATGAGGTCGGCGGCGACTACGTGTCCACGTCGAACTTCGTCGGCATCGACCTGGCCGACTTGCTCGGCGAAGCCGGGGTGCGTCCGGGCGCGGAGCAGCTGTTCTGCACCAGCGTGGACGGGTGGACCTCCGGCACGCCGGTCGAGGCCGCGCTCGACCGCAGCCGAGGGGCGATGCTCGCAATCGGGATGAACCGCGAACCGTTGCCGCTGGAACACGGTTTTCCCGCGCGGCTCGTGACACCCGGGCTCTACGGCTACGTGTCGGCCACGAAATGGGTCGTGGACATCGAAGTGACCACGTGGCGGGCGCGGCAGGCGTATTGGCTCAAACGCGGGTGGAGCGAGCAGGCTCCGATCAAAACCGAGTCGCGGATCGATACGCCCAAGGGCTTCGCCACGGTTCCGGCCGGTGCGGTGCGGCTGGCCGGGATCGCGTGGTCGCAGCACAACGGCATCGAAAAGGTGGAGATCCGGGTCGACAACGGGGACTGGCAACCGGTCACGCTTTCGGCTGAGGTCAATCTGAACACCTGGCGGATGTGGTGGACCCAGATCGCGGTGAAACCCGGCACCCACCAGGTATTCGTCCGCGCCACCGACAAGACCGGCTACACCCAGACCGACCAGCGCGCCGGGACCGTGCCGAACGGAGCGACCGGCTGGCACTCCACCACGTTCATCGCGAGCTGAGAATTTTCTTCCCGCGGGACCCATCCGGGCCGCGCGCGGCACCGAATCCCCCGCACAACCGGCCGTTCGACCGGCCGGCGCGGATCAGTCCATTGTGAACGGAGAACACTCGTGAAAACCCTTCGCACCGCCGGAATCGGCCTCACCGCCGTCGCCGCGCTCGCGCTGACCGCGTGCAGCGGCAACGACCAGGCCTCCTCCGGCAGCGGCAGTTCCAGCAGTGCGCCGATGTCGAGTTCGATGTCCGCGCCGATGTCCAGCAGCGCTTCCTCGGGCGACGGGATGACCACCAACGCCGATGTGTTTGGTCCGGCGTGTTCCAAGCTGCCCCAGGGCAATGCTCCAGGCTCGCTGGACTCGATGGGTCCGCAGCCGGTGGCCAGCGCGGCCTCGACCAACCCGCTGTTGACGAAACTGGTCGCCGCCGTCAAGGCGACCAACCTGGTCGACACCTTGAACAGCCAGCAGGCGATCACCGTGTTCGCGCCTGCGGACTCGGCGTTTGCTGCTTTGGGCGACGCGAAGTTCAATGAGCTGGCCAAGAACCCGACCCAGCTCGCGCCGATTCTGCAGTACCACGTGCTGGGCAAGCGCTACGACGCGAAGGGGCTCGCTTCCGCGGGCGACGTGACCTCGCTGAACACGGCGGGCGGGCCGCTCAAGATCGAGGGCTCCGGCGACAACATGACGGTCAACGGCGCGAAGATCCTCTGCGGCAACATCCCGACCAAGAACGCGACCGTGTTCGTGATCGACAAGGTCCTCACCCCCGGCACCAACAAATAGCACCCGGCTCCGGGCTTCCACCCTTGCCTTGCGGGAAGTCCGGAACAACGGCCGCCGCGGCTCCGCCGATCACCCGGAACCGCGGCGGCCGTGCCTCGCTGTACGAACGCGCAACCCGTTCTGCCACCAAAGACTGACGGCGAGGCGCGTGACATTCGCCGTCGGGGGACGCGACAGCGGCAGCGTCCCGCCGGCCGGTGCCACAGCTTGCTCACTCCAGGCTCGTGGTGCCGGCCGGCCCGCGCCGGTGCGCGAAATCAGAGCAGTGAAGCCGCCGTTGCTGTCAGGTCCCCCGATCTGGTGCGCGGAACCAGCGCCGGAATGTCTTGGCGTGCTGGAGGTGCGAGTGACGGTGTGCTCGGTGCCGACGCAACGGTGGGCGGTCTCTGGCGCGCTCGGTCAGTCGGCAGTGGGCACGGTCGACGCGATTGCCCGCGATGCTGGGTTCGGTCGGACGCCGTCGTAAGTCCACAAAGGCCTGTAGTGTGTTCGTTCTTGAGGGAATCCGGGGCATTGTTCCGCGATGATTGCGGCAGAGTCCGGCGCTCGCGAGCACGATGCACACGGGCAAGATATTCAGCGGCAAGCCAAGTCTGAGCAGCGGTGCGGAAAACGTTCACGTTTCGCGGACGGTGCGAAAAATGCGCCAGGCAGGCCGACAACGCGGATCAGAAATCGTCACTCACCCGATGATGTGATCTTCGTCATTCGTTCGGGGAGTGAGTTTCGCGTGGCCGGCGAGTCGAACCGATGAACTAAACAACGGGAACCGACAGGAGGAGTTTCGATGGCTTCGACGACTGACGCGGCGGCCAAGTCCCAGGACGTGGAGAAGGTCAATGCGGGTCCGCTGACCAGTTCGCAGGGGACGACCTCGGTCGCGGACGTGGTGGTGCAGAAGATCGCCGGGTTGGCGACGCGGGAGATCCCGGGCGTGTACGACCTGGGCGGTGGTGCGGCGCGGGCGTTTTCGGCGCTGCGGGAGCGGATTCCGGGTGCGACGGCGTCGGCCGGGCAGGGTGTTTCGGTCGAGGTGGGGGAGAAGCAGGCCGCGGTGGACCTGCAGATCGTGGTGGAGTACGGGGTTTCGATCGCGGACGTCGCGCGGTCGATCCGGCGGAACGTGATCAGCGCGGTGGAGGGAATGACGGGGCTGGAGGTGGTCGAGGTCAACATCAACGTGGGAGACCTGCACCTGCCCTCGGACGACGACGAGGAGGACGCGTCCGGCGACAGCGGCCGGGTGCAGTGAGCGCGGTCGCGGGCCGACCGGGGCGGTGCTTCGGTGCGGTTGCCGGTGATGGCGGGCGTGTGCGGCGCGCGGTTCGGCTGGACCGCGTGCTCGACGCGGACGGTTGGCCGCGATGAACCCGCTTGAGGAGGCCGCCCGGATCGTCGCTGCCATGCGCGAGCTGCCGGAGGTGGCGGAGCTGCACAGCGGCCCGTTCGGCCGGGTCGCGACGCTTGGCGCGGGCGGCCGGGTGAGCGGAGTGCGGGTGACCGAGGCGGACGTGACCGTCGGCGTGACGGTCTGGGCTCCGTTCTCGGCGGGTGACGTGGCGGCCGCGGTGCGTGCTGCTGTCGCGTCGCCCGGGCGGCCGGTGCATGTGCTGATCGCCGACGTCGAAGTGCCGGCTGCGGCGGGAACCGAGTCGGAGAACAGGAAGGAGACGGTGTCGTGAACGCAACGGGATTGGGCCTGATCACCGGCCTCGCGCTGGGCATTGCCGCCGCGATCGGCGGCTTCGGTGCGTTCCTGCTCGTCCTCGTGCTGGGCGCGGTGGGTTTGCTCGTCGGTCGTCTGCTCGACGGCAAGCTCGACCTCTCGCAGCTCACCGGCCGCGATCGGGGGTGAGCTGTGGCTGTCGCAGCGGAGGAGCGGGGCAGCCTCGTGATCAGCGAGCACGCTGTCGAACGGCTGGCTGCCCATGCGGCGGGCGAGATCGACCGGGTCGGCGGGGCCGCCGGGCGGACGCTCGGGATCAGCCTCGGCGGGGAAGCGCTGGACCGGTCGGCGAAAACGTCCGTCCGGATCGCGGGCGGCGAGGTGGAACTGGACGTGCGGATCTCGCTGGAGTACCCGGCCCCGGTCGGCGCGACGACCGAACGGGTCCGCGGCCATTTGCGGGGGCGGGTCGAGGAGCTGACCGGGATGCCGGTCCGGCGCGTCGGCATCACGGTGACGGCTTTGCACGCCGAGGCCGCTGAGCAGAGGAGGGTCGAGTGAAACGCCGAACCCGCCGGTCTCTTCCGGCGAGCTTGACCGCCGGTGCGCTGCTGGCCGTGTGCGTACTGGTTGCTGTCGCGGTGATTCAGCGGCTGACCGGGAACCAGCCGTGGCTGGACTATCGCGCGGTCGCCACTGCCGTCCACAACGCGCACTGGACTGATCTCGTCCCAGCGCTGATTTCGGGTGCGGTAGCGCTCGTCGGGCTGGTGCTGCTGTGGGCCGCGCTCCTGCCGGGCAAACGCCGGATCCTCCCGTTGACGGGCGACCCGGATTCCGGTGCCGACACCGTGGGCTACCGGTCCGCGTTGCGGGCAGCCGCGACGGGCGTGGACGGGGTCGACCGAGCCCGGCTCTCGACCGGCTCGCGCAAGGTCAAGGTGCGGGTGAAAACGGCACGCACCCGGACGGACGGGCTGACGGACGCGGTCCGTTCTGCCGTCGAGTCGCGGCTCGACCACATCGCACCGGCTCGACGGCCCGCGGTGTCGGTGCGGGTTCGTGCTACGAGGGAGGGGTCATGAATCGTCCGGCCGCGCTCAATCGGTTTCTGCTCGCGGTGATCGGTCTCGTGCTGCTCGCTGCGGGCGGCTTCGGTCTGGCCATCCATTTCCGCGTGCTGCGGGTAATCGATCCCGAAGCACCGCTTGTGCCGGGCACGGGGGAGCCGCCGGGTTGGACGTTTTACGTGATCGCCGCGGCGGCGGTCGTGGTGGGACTGCTCGCACTGCGCTGGCTGCTGGCCCAGCTCGCGCACCGGCCGCGCACGGGAGTGTGGCGTTTCGAAACCGATCCCGCCTACGGACGCACCGAGTTGCGCGCTGACGACGCAGTGGCCCCCTTCGCCGAGGAACTGCGCGGGTATTCCGGAGTGCACAAGGCGAGCGCGTCCCTTGCCGGGACCCGGGAGCAACCGTCTCTGGCGTTGATTGTCACGTGCGAGCAGGACGTCGACCTCGGCGAGATCCGCGGCCGCATCACCGAGGAGAGCCTGCCGCGGCTCGAGGAAGCGTTGGAACTGAACGACATTCCGGTCGCGATCGAGTTCCGGTTCACCAGCCGCGCGACGTCCCGCGTCGGATAGCCGCCCGCGGATGCCAGGTCGGGTGCCGCGCACCTCCGGTGCCGGACCGCTGGCGGCGGCCCGGCACCGCGGCGGCCGGGTCAGTGCGCCGCGCTGGTGTTCACGGCACCGTTGACGCCCTTGGGGAAGAAGCCGCCCGAGGTAGCGGCTTTGCTGGTCAGATAGACGATGTTGAGGACTTGCCCGGGGCTGCGGCTGTAGGCGATGCCGTTGGCGTCGGCGGGCACGATGTTGGCATTGCCGCGGTCGTCGATGACTCCTTGGTCGTCGTCGCCTGGACCGTCCAGGCTGTCGCGGGCGTCGGAGAGTTTTACGGTGGCTTCGCGCGAGTTGGTGCCGAACAGGCCGCCGCCGCGTTCGTAGAGCGCGGTGCGGATGTTGCCGGCGTGGTAGGCCTCGACGGCGAGGATGCCCGCAGCGGCTTCCAGATAGGTCTTGTTGCTGATCAGCGGTGCGGCGCCTTTGTAGGCCGTCACCCCGACGTCTTCGAAAAGGAACGCGGCCAGCAGGAAATTCTCTTCGCAGGCGAACGCGTCGAAGGTGTGCCCCTTTTTCACGAGGCCCGCAGCTTGCGCGGCGGCGGTGAAACTGGATTGCAGATCGATCTGCGGCAGGCTCACGGCCGCGGAGCCCAGTGCGCCGCGCAGGAAAGCGACGTGCGCTTTTTCGTCGCCGGCGATTTCATGGGCGTACTGGCGGGCGGCTTTCGTCTCGAACCGCACTGCCCGGCCGCCGGTGACTCCGCCCTGGGCGCCGGTGCCGGTGGTCATCGAGTCCGGCAGCCCGCGTCCGGTGACCGCGTGCAGGTAGAACTCGGCTTCCAGGTACTCGAGGTTGAGCGCGAAGTTGAGCACCGCGCCATCGCTGATTTGAGCGCTTTCGGCCGCCTCGTGCGCCGGGCGGGTCGAGGCCGCCGCGGTGCCCGCGGTCAGGCCGCCCAGCGCACCGGCTCCCACCACTCCGAGCCCGGTCATCCCGGCGGCCCGCAGGAAACGGCGGCGGTCCTGGTCGTTCTCCGCGCTCCGGTTGATCATTGAAGCTGCATAAAGCTTGCCAAACACGGACGAACTCCTCCCCGCCCGCGCGGGGAGCGCGGGCGTCACTCGCGGCCGGACGCCCGGCCGCGAGAACGGATCCTTCGTGGACGATTCGGGTTCGGAGCCGGTGGCGGCCCGGTTTGGCCGGGTGCACCGATCAGGTGACCGGAATCCGGAGCCGCGCGCGTGTCGTCGGGGCCTTCGCCGGAGCCGCGATCCGGCGGCTCTCGACCGGGTGACCGCAGGGCTCGCACCAATACGCGCGGCCCTCGCCGGCGAATCACCGGTGACCAGCCGCCGGGGAAGGACTCCGCATGCCCGCCACCCGCTCAGCGCCGTCAGCGCGGGAAACCTTCGCGCTGACGCCGGAAGTCCTGATCGTCCTTGCCGCACAAGGGGACCAGCGTGCGTACGCGCGGCTGTACGAATACCTCTCCGGGCCGGTGCACGGCAAGGTCAATGCGGTCCTGTGCTCGCCGGCCCAGTCGGAAGAGGTCACGCAGGAGGTGCTGCTGGAGATCTGGCGTCAGGCTGCCCGGTTCGACCCGTCCCGTACCGCGAGGGTGCTGACCTGGGCGCTGACCATCGCGCACCGGCGCGCGGTCGACCGCGTCCGCTCCGAACAGGCGTTCCGGAACCGGCAGGACAAAGCGGCCCGGCTCGAGTTCCGTCGGCCGTACGACGACACCGGAGAGGCCGCACTGTCCATAGTGGATCGTGATCGAGTGCGCGGCGCGCTCCGCCGGCTCACCGCGCTTCAGCGCGAGTCGATCCAGCTGACTTATTTCTGCGGCCTCACCTGCCGCGAGGCCGCTGACCGGCTCGGTGTCGCGGTCGGCACCGTCAAAACCCGTGTGCACGACGGGATGATCCGGCTGCGGGACGCGTTGGGAGCGCCCGCGTGACCGCCGATTCGCACACCAGTGGACCGCCTCGGGCCGGGGCGCGAAAGCGGCTGTGGCGGGCCACCGGTACGGGTGCACGATGTCGGCGCTGCGTGTACGTGCCGCAGCCGGACGTGCCCCATTGCCGCCGAATTGCTGAGCCGAAAGGGTGATGCGAGTCCCGCGTTCCGGTCGCCGACAGGAACGATCATCGTCGGTGCTGTTTTGTCACCGGCCGGTAACGGCTAGGTTCGGTGCCACCGTTCAAACACGACGGAAGAGGCGGCGCGGAACCCATGAACCCCCATCGCCTCAACCCCGCCGGCCGTGCCCCTCAGTCCTCGGGCCGGCCGGAAGTGTTCGCGCTGCGCCTGCGCCGCGGCGGCCGCACCTCGACCGGCCGCGTCACCGGCGAAACCGACCGCGAAACCCACCTGGTGCCTGCTCAAGGCGAAGGGGAGACGGTCGACGCGCTCTGCGGTGTCCGGCTGCAACGCGACCAACTCGAACCCGCAGGGGTGCCCGCTCCAGTCCCGTCTCCGGAGGCACCGTCCACGGGACTGCCCTGCATCGCCTGCTACCTACAGTTCCTCCACCCTGGCCGATACCGGGACGAGCTCGGCCCGACCAGGCAACGCGGATGGCGCGAGTGGTGACCACTGCGCGATCCGGCCGTACCCGCAACCCCGGGCCAGACGGATCGGTTGCGGCTGCCCGCGGCGGCCATTTGTCGCTGTAACACGCAACGTTCCGGACCCCGTCGTCTCATGCGTGTGCAAGGGAGCACGGGTGGCGTGAACGCGTTGTGGGGATGCAGGCGACGCCGGGCTGGCGTGCCTGCGGACAGAATCCGGGTTGTCCACAGATTCCTCGAGCTCTCTTGGCTGACGTGATGCGCTCTGCCAGCGTGTGGCACATGGAACCGACTTTTCGTGTGCGACCGTTGCCCTCGTCGGCGGAAACACCCGGCCCCGTGTCGATCTGGAGACAGTCCGGGTTGGACTGAAGGATGCGGAATTCGCTGCTGCGGAAGCCGGACATCTCGACGACGCCGTCCTGCTCGCGCGGGCTCACGACGCAGTCTGCAGCCTTGCTGGCCACCCACACTCCGACCGCTGAGCTCTCGCCGTGCCAAGGGGCCTCGCGCATAACGCGTAGGTCGTAGTCGGTTCGAGAGGACGCCGGGGCACCAGAGCGCGCCGCGCCGACGTGGTCCAGGGACGGTCGATCTTCGTCGGCCGCACGGCCTGCGACGAGCATATAACGAAGCATTCGACCGGTTGAACGCCGTTGTCCGCGGCTCGTCAGGCAGGGGTGTTTCCTGGCATGTGGTGTTCAGGCGTGGGCGGCGTCGATGAGTGCCTTGCCTGCGTAGTCGCCGGGGCGATGGGTGGGGCCGGGCAGCACGAAGTAGTAGCCGCCCCCGAAGGGCAGGATGTATTTGTCGAGGGCCTGTCCGTTCAGCCGGCGTTGGACGGCGGCGAATCCGCGTTCGAGGTCCTGCTGGAAGCAGATGAAGATCAGTCCTTCGTCGCGCGGGTTCTCTGCGTTGCGTCGGTATGAGTAGCCGCGGCGGAGGATCCGGTTCTGGTCCGTTTCCGGTCGTCGGGGGTTGGCGCGGCGGATGTGGGCGTCGAGCGCGATGGTCTCCCCGCTCGGGTCGCTGGAGTAGTCGAATGGTGTCGTCTCGCCGAGGCGTCCCAGCGGGGAGCCGTCTCTTTTCGTCCGTCCGATGACTGTCTCTTGGCGCGCGACGGATTCCGCGTCCCACAACGACGGCGCGAATCGGATCAGCCGGACGACCTGGTAGGTGCCGCCCGCGGTCCACGCTGGTTCGTCGCTGGCCGGCTGGACCCAGACGAGCTGGTCCATCAGCTTCGGATCGTTGACGTCGGGGTTTCCCGCGCCCTCGCGGAATCCGAACAGGTCCCTTGTGGACGGTCTGCCGTCTTTGGTCGCCGAGTTCTCGTCGCGGAATCCGCCGATGCTCCATCTCGGCCGCAGCCAGCGGCTGGTCGCTCCCGCCAGCCGCTGGCTGACGCGTTCGGCTTCCCCCGATTCCGCGGCGCAGACTTGCACCAGGATGTCGCCGTGACACTGACGAGCGTCCAGCACATCGTTCGGGAAAGCAGGCATCGTTCCCAGCCGGCGTGGCCGCAGCGCCTGAAATCCGAACCTGCCGTCGAAGAGCGACGCACCGACGGCCACGGTGACTTCGTTGCCTGCGATCGCCTCGTCAAGGCTTCGAAAGGTGGCTTCCACGCTTGCACGGTCGGTCGCCGCGAAGTCGAGCGACGACATCACGACCGACTTCGGCGGCGGGGTCACCACTCCGGTCTGTGAGCGCTCCGCCAACTCCGGCACGTCGTTCCTCGATGCCGGGGCGGCCGAACACGAAGCAGCCATCGACGCCGCCAGTATCGAGCCGAAAAGCGCCCTGCGCGGCAGCTCCGCGCTCCGGACCGGCAAGCAGTCGCTATCGGCCACAGCCGCTCCGCTCCGTCCACGTCGACCAGGCCACCGGCCTTTGCGCTCTCTGCCGCAAAGACGCGCGAGCAGCGGCATCGTCTCGCGATCCGGCCGGTTCCCGCACTGCCAACCTTTTCCGCAATCCGTATCGCTCGGTTTTGACGTGCACGAAAATCTCTTCTCGATCCGATTCATTGAAAACAATGCCGAACTGATTTCCGCGCATGGCACGGTTGCGTCCCAAGCCCTCAGCCCGCTTGCGGCGGAGTAATGCTGCGGGGCTGTCGTTTCCTGCCTCGGGACCTCGCTTCGTGCTCGTTCGGTTCCGCTGTCGCGCGCCAGGCCGGCGGTCGTGGCGGGACTTCGCTGCGCGGCAGCCCCTGGGCCGATCGGGTTCCCTGACTGCCGTCCTCACGGGCCGTCCCGCCCTCTTGCCGGGAGGGGCGGCTCATCGGGCGATCGCTCAGGTCAAAACGCCGGAAGATCGCAGCCTGTCGAGACCGGACCCGCTGACCTCGAGGCGCGCGGTATGGGCGGGATCGAGGATGTCGGTTTCTCGACCGTATCTCCATATCTTGTCCACTCGAATCGAGACTGAGGCGCGATCGCCCGTACTGTCGACGAAGGCGTTGAAAACTTGCCCGATCGAGGTTGTGCCTTCAAGTGCGCGCACCACGCAGACCGCATGTTCCGCGGCAACGGATTCCACCTCCTGCACGTAGACGGAGACTTTATCGGCCAAGTTTCAGCGCTCCTTCGACGAACTGCTGGATCTGTGCCGCCGAAAGCTTCGGCATGGCCTCTAATGTAGGCGAGATCTCGCTGATGGAAACACTTGCCGGGACGGCGATCCCCAGATCGCGCAGGAGCCCCCTGGCGTCGGCTGCCGGTATCTCCGCGCTGATCCGCCGGGCGAACTCGTTCGGTGCCAGGTCCACGCCCACTTCGAACTCGGACGCTATGTACCCCTCGTAAGTAGCCACTCCCGCAAGGTCGCCGGGCAACGCGATCTGGACCACCGCTTCACCGAATTGCTGAGAGTGCGTGGCGAACGTGGCGGCCACGCCGGGATCGGTGGACGTTGGAGTGACTCCGACGCGTTGCGTCCCTTCGCTGCCGGGATATCCGCGCGTGGTTCCCCGGAACAGGGCCTGCGGTTTGGCGCCGAGCGGGTCGGTGAGGTTGGTGGGCTGGTTGGTGACGTAGGCGTAGAGGTTGCTGTCGCCGCCGGCGAAGCCGAGGGGGTCTTGGCTGAGGAAGCGCTGGTCGCCGGGCGAGTAGTAGCGGGCGCGGTTGTGGTAGAGGCCGGTGCCGTCGTCGTCGCGGCCGGCGAAGCGGGTGGGGTTGGCGTTGTCGGTGCCGGTGAGGGTGGTGGCGCCGAAGGGCTGGTAGGTGTATTCGCCGGTGACGGCGCCGTTGGTGTCGGCGACGGCGAGGGTGCTGCCGAGACGGTCGGTGAGCAGGGATTGGGTGGTGCCGCCGGTGGTGCGGGCGTAGACCTGGTCCAGGCCGCCGGTGAGGGTGGTGGCGGTGACGGTGGCGCCGGACAGTTCGGCGGCGGGGTCGAGGCCGTCGTAGAGGTAGTTCTTGGTTGTGCCGGCGGCGGTTTTGCCGATGCGGCGGCCGAGGCCGTCGTAGGCGTAGGCGGTGGTCTGCCCGGCTGTGGCGGAGGCGGTGAGCTGGCCGCGGGCGTTCCAGGTGTAGCTGGTGGCGCCGTCGGCGGTGAGGTTTCCGGCGTTGTCGTAGGTGCGGGCGGTTCCGGCGAGGTCGGTGAGCTGGTTGGCGTTGTCGTAGGCGGCGGGGCCGTAGGCGGCGGGGATGGCGGCGCGGGCGTAGCTGCCGCCGACGTGGATCGGGCGTCCGGCGTTGTCGTAGGTGTAGGCGAGGTCGCCCAGTGTGGTCGTGCCGCGGGTGTAGCCGATGGAGGCGAGTTGGCCGGCGTTGTCGTAGCCGTAGGTTTCGACGATGCCGTCCGGCAGGGTCACGGTGCTGCGCCGGCCGGCGCCGTCGTAGCTGATGGCCGTTTGTGTGCTGCCCTGGGCGATGCTGGTGGGCCGTCCGGCGTTGTCGTAGCCGTAGCTGATTTGCGGCTGGCCGGCCGCGGTCATGGTCTTGCGGCGTCCGGCCGGGTCATAGGTGTAGCTGATCTGGCCTTGCGGGGTGGTGGTCTGGGCGAGCTGGTCGAGGTCGTTCGGGCTGAAGGTGGTGGTGCCGGCGATCGAGTCGGCGGCCGAGGTGAGGCGGTTGCCGGCGTCGTAGCCGTAGCCGGTCTGGCTTTCCGCTCCGGCCTGGGTGACCCCGTAGCGGACGGCGGAGGTGCGGTCGAGGGCGTCGTGGTCGATCGCGGTGGTGGTGCCGCGGGCGTCGGTGGTGGTGGCGAGGTTGCCGCCCGGGTCGTAGCCGTAGGTGGTCTTGCGGTTGAGCGGGTCGGTGTGGGAGGTGACCCGGTCGAGCGGGTCGTAGTCGTAGGTGGTGGTGTGCTGGCGCGGGTCGGTGACGGTGTGGAGGTTGCCGTTGGGGTCGTAGCCGTAGGCGGTCGTGCGGCCCAGCGGGTCGGTGACCGACGCGATCCGGTCGAGCGCGTCGTAGGCGATCGTCGTTGCCGAGCCGGTGGGGTCCCGGCTGCCGGTGACCCGGCCCGTCGCGTCCAGGGTTTGTCGGGTGGTGCGGCCGAGCTGGTCGGTCGAGCTGGTCGGCTCGCCGAGGGTGTAGCCGTAGACGGTGGCGTGGCCGAGGTTGTCGGCGACCTTGCTGACTTGGCCGTTTTCGAGGCTGTCGATCGTGGTCGTGCGCGCGGTCGGGTCGGTGACGGTGTGCAGCGCGCCGTTGGGCAGGTAGCCGTAGACGGTGGCGTTGTTCTGCCAGTCGGTGCTGCGGCTGATCTGGTCGAAGGAGCCGTCGCGGGTGAAGGTCGCGGTGCGGGCGCCGGAGGTGCCCGCGAGCTGGGTGAGAGAGGTGAGGTTGCCGTAGGGGTCGCGGCCGAAGTCGGTGCGGCGGTTCAGTGCGTCGGTGGTGCTGGTGACGGCGTTGCTGGTGGGGTCGCGGGTGATGGTGGTGGTCTGGGCGAGCGGGGTGCCGAACGCGGCGGTGTCGCTGGTGGTGAAGCCCGCGGCGTTGAAGGTCAGGCGGCGGACGGTGCCGCGCGGGTCGGTCAGGCGGGTTTCGGTGACGTTGCCTGCCGCGCCGGTGGTGTAGTCGATCGTGAAGAACGTGCCGTCGGCGTTCGTCTGTTTGGTGACGCGCCCGTTGGCGTCGTAGGTGTTGGCGGAGTAGACGGTGCCGCGGGCGTCCTTGCTGGTGGCGAGGCGTCCTTGGGGGTCGTAGGTGTAGGTGGTGACGTTGTTGCCCGCGTCGGCGAATTGGGTCAGGTGGCCGGAGGTGTCGTAGTCGTAGGTGACGGCGCGGCCGGTGTTGTCGCTGACGAGCGCGAGTTCGTGGTCGCTGTCGTAGGACAGGCCGAACCATTTCCCGCTCGGCGAGGTGACTTGGGTGATGCGTCCCTTGGCGCGGACGATGCCGTCGGGGTCGGCGGCCGCGGCTGCGCGGTGGACGGTGATGGTGTTGCCGAATTTGTCGCGGATGGCTTGCAGCGGGGCTTCTTCGCCGAAGACGTAGGTGGTGCCGTCGCGGAGCCGGACGTCGAAGCCGTTGCCGTTCCAGGCCAGCACGGATCCGGCGAACTTCGTCGGGGTGGGGTCGGCGGCGAAGACGGCGTCGAGGAAGTCGGTCGATCCGGTGCCGCCGGGGGTGATCCGGTGGTATCGCACCCGGCCGCCGTCGGGCAGGATCAGCTGTCCGTCGATCCACTGCTGGTCGGAGTAGAGGTACATGTTGTAGTCGAAGTCGCCGCCCACGCCGAAGGTGCGTTGTGCGGTGTCGCCCTGCTGGTAGGTGCGGTTGATCGCGAGCGGCAGGGTGTCGTTGACGGCGAGGTCGGTGTGGCTGCCGGTCAGCAGTCCGGTGGCGAGGTCGACCGGGTCCGCGGCGCTGACGACGCCGCCGGGCTTGGAGGCGACCGGGGGCGGGGGCGCGGTGCCGGGCTCGATGAGCATGGCGCCGGTGAATTGGTAGACCTCGGTGCCGGCGTCGGGCACGACCTGCTTGCGGTCGGCGGTGACCTTGCCGTGGCCGTAGACGAACCAGCCGCGGCCGGCCGGGTCGTAGTGCCAGAAGTCCATCACCGTGCCGGGTGAGGCGTTGGTGTAGTTCGGGTAGACCACGCGGGCGCCGGTGGGGAACACGTAGGCGCTGCCGGGCTGGACGGTGAAGTACACCGGGACGTGGGAGTTCGGCAGCGGGAACGGCGGGCGGTCGATCGGGATCGCGGTGATCCCCAGCCGTGTCACCGGTTTGCCCGCGACGTCGCGGACCACGGCCCCGGCGGGCAGGTGCACTTCCAGGCCGGGGATGGCGGGGTTGGTGACGACCACTTCGCTGGGGGTCGGCGAGGCGAATTCGACGGTGTGGGCGGCGTCGAGCGCGGTCAGCCAGATCGGGTACGGCAACGCGGTGGTGCGGCCGGCGGCCGCGTCGACCCCGATGTCGTACAACCCGAACGACGCCTTGGGCCCACTGGCGGTGGCGCCGTCGACGCGCAGCACGCGGTGCCCGGCGCCGATCCCGGCGAGCAGGAACCGTCCGGCGGCATCCGTGGTGGCGTGCGTGCCGTCGATCGAGACGGTGACGCCAGGCAGGCCTCGGCCGTCCAGCGTCCGCACCCGCCCTGACAACGCCGTCGTGCCGGGGCTCGCGCTCAGCGCCGCGGGCTGCTCCGCGGCCACGGCGGCGCGGTGGGTCGTCCAGTCCTTGCCGGCGAGGTTGGCTTTGTCCGGGGTCCACGTCTGCGCGCCGGCCTGCGCGGACGGGGCGGGTTGCTGGAAGCCGGAGGGCACGCCCGGGGCGCGCGGGGGCATCGCGTCGGCGTTGGACAGCTGCAGAGCCGCGCCGGGGCCGGGCGAGGGGGCGACCGCCGGCGGTGCGAGGGCGCGGGGCTGCGCCGAGGAGCGCGCGGACGCGGCGGCGGGCACGAGCACGACCGTGGCGGTGCCGGTGTTGGAGTACGGGCCGAGGATGATCTCGTAGCTTCCGGTCACCGGCAGCGCGGGCAGGCTGATCGACGCGCCGCCCTGGCCGCTGGCAAGAACCGTACCGTCCGGTTTGGACACTTGGTAGTACGGGTAGTAGGGCACCGTGCCGCCGGTGGTGTTGAGCGACAGGCGCTGTCCGGCGGTTCCGTTGTAGTGCAGCTGGTTTTCCTGGCCTGCGCGGGGGAAGGACAGGTTTTTGGCCGTGTTGAGCTGCAGCGTGCCCGCGTCGATCGGCTCGGACAGGGTCGCGGTGACCGAACCGGTGGCGAACCCGTCCGGGGTGACGATGATCCGGTGGTTCCCGGCGGTCGCCGGGACGATGATGATCTCGCCGCCGGGGTCGACCCGGTCGTCGATGATCGCGGCCCCGGTCGGGCCGAGCACCCGCACCCGCAGCACCGTGCCGGCGGGGAACGTCGAGCCGGTGAGGCCGAGGTCGAGGCGCTGGCCGCCGACCGCCGTGAAACCGGTTTCGCCGAGCTGGGCCCGCTGGGCCATGGCGAGCGTCTTGGCGGCTCCGCCCGCCGTGATCGCGCCGGCGTCGACGCGCTGTTCGAGCGTCAGCTGCGTGGCGCCGGTTTCGGCGTACGGGTACACGACGATCTGGTAGGTCCCGGTGGCGGGCAACGGATCCAGGTCGACCTGGGTTTCGGTCAGGTTCCCGTCGCGCAGGACGGTGTTGTCCGGCTTGACCACCTGGACGCGGAAGGTGTGGGCGAAGGTCGGGGCGGCGAAGTCCAGGCTCAGGTGCTGTCCGGCGGTGCCCGCGACGGTGAAGCGGGTGCCCTGCCCCGCGCGTGCGGCGCCGACCTGTTTGGTGGCGCCCACGGCAAGTGCGCCGCCGGCCTGCTCGTTCGACAGCGTGACCGTGGCCGCGCCGGTGCTGGTCGCGTCGTTCAGGGAAAACTGCAGCCGGTACGCGCCGGTCGCCGTCGGGGTGAAGAAGAACGAGCTGAGCGAACCGATGTCGGTCGCTCGCACCGCGACCTTGCCGTCCGGGCCGATCACCTGCACCCACAACGACGCCGCGGCCGGGAAGGTCCATCCGGAGAACGCCACCGACACCGTCTGTCCCGCGGTCGCCGGGAACGACGACACCGCGGTGCGTCCTGGCTGGGGGAGGCTGATCGTCGTGGCGTCGCCGGTCGCGCTGAGCGCTCCTGCGGGCTGGATCGTCGTGAGCCGCAGGCTGAACGCGCCCGCGCTGGAGTACGGGTCGACGGTGATCGTGTAGGTGCCGGTCGTCGGCAATGCCGGAACTTCCCAGTGGTAGTCCGCGACGATGCCCGACGTCAGGACCGAACCGTCGGGCGCGGTGACGGTGAGGAAAGGCAGATAGGCGAAGCCGTAGCCGGTGAGGTCCAGGCTCAGCGCGGTGCCCGCGGTCCCGGCGTAGGTCAGACGGGCGTCTTGGCCGGGCCGGTCGATCTGCACGGTCTTGTCCGCGCCCGCGGTGATCGCGCCGGCTTCCAGCGCGACCGAGGCGGTGACAGTGATCGATCCCGTGCTCTGGTCGGAGGAGCCGAACACGACCGAGTAGGTGCCGGTTTCGGCTGCGGTGAAGTCGAAATTGCCGTTGCCGTCCAGCCTGATCTGTCCCCGGGTGGACCCGGGCGACCATTGCAGAGCCACCCCGTGCGGCTCGCGGATCGACGCCGTGGCCAGCGTGCCGGCCGCGAACGTGGAACCGCTGAAGCCGAGGTCCAGGTGCTGGCCGGCGGTTGCGGGGAAGGACAGTTCCGCTTGCTGGCCGGGCTTGGCCAGCGTCACCGGCGTGCCCGCGCCGGTCGTGCTCAGCGCGCCGGCGACCCGGCTGGAGAGCGTGGCCGTGACCGAGCCGGATCCGTTCGCCGGCGGCGTCAGCGCGATCTGGTAGATGCCCGTGCTGGGCAGCGGCGGGAGCTCGTATCCGCCGTGCAGCTGGGAAAAAGCCCAGAACTGGTCGTAGGGAGCGCGGGCGAACTTGCCGCCGTAGGGAGTGAAGGCGCCGACGCCGAAATCGGTCGGGAACGTCGATCCGGTCAGCCCGAGGGTGAGCCGCTGGTCCTTCTTCCCGGCGAACCGCAGCAGCGCGATCTTGCCCACGGCCGGGATCGTCACGACGGTCGCCGCGCCGTCGACGGCCAGCCGCGGCGTCGTCGCGACAGCGGACGCGGCGAATCCGCTCGGGGCCACGATGACGTCGTCCGTGCTCGTGCCCGCCCCGCCGGGGGTCTCCACCGTCACCGGGCCGGGTGCCGCGTAGTCGGGCAGTTCGACCGTCAGCGACGTCGCGGTCGCGGTCTTCGCCTTGGCGCGCACCGAGCCGACGGACACCACGTCGTTCGCGACGGCCGGGTCGAACCCGGAACCGGAGATCGTCAGCGTCGAACCGCCCGTCAGCACCGCGGGGCTGAACCCGGTGACGACCGGAGCCGCGGCCGCGGCGTCCACCGTGAACGCCTGCTGACTGCCGGCCGAGCCGGACGGCGTCGCGACCGTCACCGCCCCGCTTGTCGCTCCGGTGGGAACGGTGACGACCAGCGACGTGGCGCTCGCCGCGGTCACCGCGGCCGCTTTTCCGTTGAAAGAGACCGTGTTCCCGGCAGCGGAGGCGGCGAACCCGGTCCCGGACACCGTCACGGTCGCGCCGGCCGGAGCGTGAGCGGGCACCAGGCTCGTGATCGACACCGTCGACGAGGCGTACCGGTCGATCGAGGTCAGATTCCCGGACGCGTCGTAGTTGTAGCGCCCGGCGGCGCCGTCCGCGCCGGTCTGGGCCACGCCCTTCAGCTGGCCCGCGGCATCGTAGGAGTAATCCACCGGATTCGACGGAAGAGCCGCCGCGGCCCGAGTCGCCGGCGCGGCCGCGCCGCTGGCCGGAACCTGAGAACCGGACAGGACCAGAAGCGCGGACAACCCCAGCATGAACGCACGCCGCAAGGCAGGCACGATCCCCCCAAGGAAACACCGAGTGAACAGCTCTGAATGGAACGAAAACGCGTGACAGAACCGTGAAAAGCCGCTTCGCGGGAAAACTCGAAAAGCGCACCGGCTGACGACGCTAATCAACCGGTGCGCCGTGCACAAGATTGCTTGCAAGTCGTGCGGGTAAGAATGGGCAAGTCGCGGAGCATCAACGGGCTAAGGCGGACGCGAGAACGGGCAAACCGGACGGTCGCTGCCGTTGATCACCCGAATGACCTACGACTATCGCCGTGGTTTGCGGTTGACGCGGATTCGCTATTTTTAGTTCTTGACCAACAGGTCGGCAAAAGGGCCTCATCTGATTAAGTTGTTGACATCTGCGGTCTGCGGGAGCGTTGCGGCCCGTCCGCTGCTGGTTGAAATTCGCAAGCACGAGTCGCTCGCGCGTTGAACGTTGCGGAGTCTCTTGCCTCGGGCGAGTTCGGGAAGGCGGCGGTGGGTCCTGGGCTGTTATCAGTGGCAGCCAGTCCCGGTGGGAAGCCAGGCGAAGCTCGCATCAGGGGATACGCAGGGGAACTGTGCGAGGCGTTCTTTCGGAAGCTGTGCTGGTTCAGCGCGTGTATTGATCGCTGCCGAGCCTGACGGGTAACCGATGGGCTCGCTTCCGCGATGTCAACTACCGGAACTGTGTTGATCAGGGCGGAGGCAAGTGATGGCGAGCGGGCAGAGCCACGGGTTGGGTGTCGGGAGCGGGAGCATCATCGACTACGGCGGCGGCGTCATCGAGTACCGGCAAACCGGCAAGCTGCTTCCGGCTTTCAAGGTCAACATCGCCGATATCACCGGTTTCTCGGTCCGCAAGGCGACGCGGCAGGACAAGAAGAACGGCGCGAGCGCGTTCCAGCAGATGCTCGTCCTGCAAGGCAGCGGGACAGAGCTCGCTTCTTGCCCGGTCAACCACGGAACCGCGGCGAAGGTCGAAGAATGGATCCGGGCGCATCCCTCGTACCGCGGGAACGTCCCGCAACACGCGCCAGTGCCAGCGCAGGCCACCATTGCAGACGAACTCGCGAAGCTCGCCGAGCTGCGCGACACGGGCGTGCTCTCTCCGGACGAGTTCGCCCGAGCGAAGGCGAAACTGCTGGACTGACCCGCTGGTCTCGCCTTCCGCTCCTGTTGCGGGGATCGCCGAAGTCGCCGCGCTGCGCCGGGCGACACGTCCGACCGGAGCCGGCGACGATTCCAGTCCGGTCACGTCCGGCGTGGTCGTTGTGATGCTTTTGGTGCTTGGACCGACAACATCGGCGTGTTCGAAATGGTGATGCCGGGCGGCGCGTTGTCAGCCCGTGTGGTGGTGGCTCCGACGCGGCGGCGCTGCCGCTGTGCGGACGATTCGCTGGACAGAGCTGCCTTGCCGACAGTGCTTCCGCTTCGCGTGAGGTGGGCGCGTGATCCAGAACATCGCGAGCGTCGTGACGACCGTGAGCGTGTTCCTCGCGATGCTGTCGCTGCGGGCGTCGCAGCAGCAACGGCAGCATTCTATCGAGCCCGTCCGCTCCGTGCGGGTCAGGGGCAGGACTGGCTGGGGCGAACCGTTGCGACGGAGTCCAGCGGGATGATCTGGTAGGTCTCGTGTGAATGGACGATGACCGAGCCGCCCGACACCCCGGCCAGGCCCCCGCAATATCGCGTGCTCCTCGATTCGACGGTGACGGTGGGCTCCGCACTGCTCGCGGCCGGCGCGAACCATGCGAGCCCGGTCGCGGTGGCTACCAGGCACACTCCGAACAGGGATGTCCGGCGGGCGAACACGATCTTCCGTCCGGCTTCGGCCGTTTCCTTGCGGGTCCAGGCTTCCAGATCCTCGCCGGCCAGCAGGCACGTCTCTCCCGGCGCTCCGGACGCTGCCCGGATCGCCGAGAGGGTGGCGACAACGAATGCGATGAGCGCCAAGGCGAACAGGGCCGCAGTCAGTTGGGCATAGGGCGCGGCGAGGCTGGTCAGGTTGTCGCGCCCTTTGATCACCAGGACGGCGCTGAACAGAGCGGTCAGGCCGGCCAATCCGGTCCGCCAGGACTCCGCCTGCTTGCGCGTCGCCTCGAGTTGGTGGAATCGAAGTTCCTGTGCTTTCCGCGCCCACAGCAGCCGCTCGGTACTCACGACATTTTCACCCGCCAGTGGGCACCGCAGCCCAGGAAAGGCTCGTCGGCAGGGCGGTCCGAGTGGCCGTGGCCGCAGTCGCAGCAGACCGTGCGGCCCGCGGCGGGCTCAGGCGGCGGCGTCTTCTTGCGCCGGAACGATTTATAGCCGCTTCCGATGCCATAGTGCCAGTTCGTCGTCGTTCGGCCGCCGCAACCGGGGCAGATCCCGGTGACGTTGATGCCCCGTCCGCCGTCGAGGGGTTTTGCGGCGAATCCGGGCTGCAGCTCGTAGTCCTTGATTTGATAGGGGATCGACCGGTGGTGTTCGACCCGGGTGTCGTCAGTCAACGGAGCCCTCCGTGAGGAGTTCGTATCCGAACAGCGGAGCGTAGCGACGCAGGCGTTCGCGGACTGCTGCTGCGGTTTCGTCTATTTCGCGGGCGCTCGCGGCAATGTGCTCCTCGGTGATCGTTCCGGAGATCGCGGGTTCCTGGCCGTCCAGGTATTCCGTGAGGATCAGAAGGTCCTGCCAGGACGCGATATCCTGGAGGCACGCTGCCGGGTCGTAGGTCCATGTGAGGCCGATCGGCTCGAGCGCGGCGAAGCGCGCGTGTGCTTCGGTCAGCGTCCAGCCCAGCCGGCCCGCGGTCTGAACGAGCCACAGCGGCGTCACAGTGTCGACGTAGCAACGGCGTCCTAGCTCGTCAACCGAGGTCAGCATCGCGAGGTCATGCCGGTCGGCGGGCCTGTCCGGCAGCGACTTTCGGGCAGCTGCATCGATCACAGGAAGAGGCGCGCCGAGAACGCGGTAGGGTTCGAGGCGTTCGAGCAAGGCCGAAATTGATTGTCGTGCCCTTGCCGCGGCTGCGACTATGTCGCCTGGGCGCAGCGCCCAATCCACCTCAAAGCTGTCTCCCTTGTCGAGTAAGTAGTGGCGAGAGCCCAACATGGCGATGCATTCCTCGTGCCGAGGCGTCAATCCCTCTGCTTCGGACGCGGCTGGCGGCAGGGCCGTCAGATCGGCCGTTCCGGGGTAGATGGTTTCGAAGTACTCGATGGATTTCGCGATGTCGTAGTCGAGGAACCAAGCCAGCTGCAGGACCTCAGGGACCGTGATCGGCCGATCCAGGCCGACGATGTCGAGCAGACGCCGGCGCCGCCGCAGCCGTTCCTCGTAGTCGTGAAACTCGCGAGCCCCGACCCCTCGGAGCAGATCCAGCACTGCGAGCCATCCCGGGGCCAGAACACGGCGGTATGTCGACAAGTCGAATTCGTACAACTCGTCGTTGATGATGGCTTGCTCGTCTTCGGTCGCCGGTTCGGGAGCCGCGCCGATCGCCGGCAGGCGGATCATCCCGATGTCGGCGAGACGGTGCAGGCCGGTGAAGATCTCCTGGACGGTCTCGCCGGTTGTGCCGGCGAGCTGAACGAGGTGCAGCCAGGTGAGCTCGAAACCCAGCGTCTCGGCGAACCGCAGAGCCTCCTGTTCTAGTCGGGTTGGATCCTCCGGGTAGGACTGCCTGCCAGCCACCGCGTAACCAAGGGCGGTGAAGCGATCCAGCAGCTTGAGCACGTAGCTCACCGGTTGGCCCAGCTTGGAACTCGCTCGCAGCACGTGAGCGGGCGAAACGGTGGGGTTTGTCCAGGGAAAGCCGACGAAGAAGTCCTGGGTGAACAATTCGACTTCGCCGCGGGTGAAGACGTGGTCGTGCAGCTGGCGGAGGCGGTCTGCCAGCGGATTGGTCCAGTCGGAGGAGGTGAATGCGGCCACCCGCCGAATCACCTCGCCAAGAGGGATGCGAAGGTTGGCCGAAGCCCTCGCCAGGCTGAATCCTGGGGGAGATCCGTGCCGGTCGGCTGGTGCAAAGGCAGCGACTGCGCCGAGGAGGGATTCCTCCTCGGTGGATCCGGGCAGGACGTCGTCCTTGTCCACGAATCGGTAGTCGATGCGGGGGATGTTCCGCGCGGCGGAGAGATCGATCCCGGTGATTGCATAGCGACGGAGACGCTTGATCCGTTCCGAGGGCGACTCGTCCTTGTCAGCCGCCGCCTCGAGGACCTCGTCAATCGACGGTCGCCCGAATTTGCCGGGACGCCGGTAGTAACGGCCGGAAGAGTAGATCGCGCCGAGCACGTTGGCATCCATCGGGCTCACAACAGGGAAGCCGACAGTCGTCGCCGGTTCGGCCACGTGCTCCGAGTTGGCGAAGGTAGTGACTCCCCTCCACGCGCCCACTCGCCAAGCGGATATCCACCAGTCCCTCGTCCCGCCGCTCCACGGGATCATTTCGCCGGTGAACAGTTCGCGATCGACGGGCAAGCAGCCGACTCGGCTCAGCGGCGCGCTGGTTCGCCCCCAGGCACCCTGCACGGCCATGTCGTGCTTCTGGTCGAGGAGATAGGCGAACACGTCCTCGGCGATGGTCGGGGTCTGGTCCGCCACCTCCCACAGCCAGGGCAGGGTTAGTCCTGGCCACTGCCGAAGGGCCGGCAGCGATTCACGGATCTGCTGCCGGATCCAGTCCTTGTCCCATTGCCGCAGCCTGTTGCGATCGACGGTGAACTGCGGCCGGCGCGGTCCGCGGAGGTTGACGATGAGGCCATGGCGTTCCTCGTTCGTCCGGACGCCGTCGGCGGCGAAGCCGCCTTCTCCCGGGACCCACCAAAGGTCCTCGCCGTGCTTCAGCGGTTCCACGACGGCATCGGGGAACCGCAGCAACTCGGGTTGCCAGCTCTCGCGTGATCCATTGGCCTCGATCACGTCGACCGTGTACTCGGCGATCCAGAGCAATCGGCGCAGAGTGCGGAGCACCGACAGCGAGTCCTCGCCGGTCAAATACAGCCGGATCCGGGTTCCGCCCGCTGGCATGTCGCTCGAATGGGTGATCTGGAACAGGCTGCCGCTGCTGGCGATGCGAACGTTGAACGCCTGAGGGCCGACCACGTCGTCTTCGCCGACTGGGCGCGTCGTGATGTGAATTTCCTCGGCGATCATGAAGTAGCTGAATACCCCCACACCGAATTGGCTGTTGGGGATGAGCCGCAGCGGGGGATCGAGTTCTTGCCAGCGCATCTGCTCGGAGCGGAACCCAGACCGGTAGACGAACCGTTCGCCCGCGTTGGCGAACGTGCTCATCATCGTGTCCATGCTCATCCCGACACCGTTGTCGGTGCACTCGATGAACTCCCTGCCCTCCGGATCGGTGCCTTGCCGGAACGAGATCAGTCCTGACCAGTCCACAATGGAGCACTCGCGTCGGGTGAGGTAGCGTCGGCGGACATCGCGGTAGCGGCACGCGTCCAGCGCGTTCTGGTACAACTCGCGGATCGCCAGGTCAGGCTCGCCATAGAGCTGGCGTCCCATCAGCAGTTCGCGCACCTTGTCGTCGGAAAGCCGGAAGCGGAGCAGCGGGGTGTCGAACACCGGCTGCCCGTCCTGGTTCTCTGGCCGGAGTCCGTCGGAGTTCGCCCTGTCTGGGAGCTGGTCGATCAATTCCTTGGCGGGGTCGAATGCCAGGGCGGTCTTGAGCACGACGTCGGCGCGGTGCGCGAGGTCGGTGAATGCCGCGTGCAGCGCGGGGTGATCGCAGATCGCGTGCAGTTCGAGGTCGGTGCCGTTGCGCTCCCAGCGTGCGTTGACGGTCGCCGCGTGCAGGGCGGACAGTTGGACCTCGGAGCCGATGCCCAGGTGGTCCACCACGACGGCGGACACCCGGCGAGGATCGGCTGCCAGCACCCCGCCCAGCCACAGCGCTGCGGCCATCGCGCGCATGCGAGGGTCGAACACACGCTGCCGAACCAAGTTCACGAGGCGCTGGTCGTCTGCTGAGGCGTCCACGCACTCGATCAGGGTGTGGATTGTGGAGCAGAGCTCGCGTTCGGTCAGTGCCGCGGTTCCCCAGCCCGCTGCCGCCCGTGCCAGTTGCCCGCAGAGCTGTTCGACGCTCGGTTCGGTCCACAGCGAGGGACGGACTGCGAGCCATTGGTGTACCAGCCACATTCCCAGTGCGTCTCTGGGCTCCGCGCGATCGCGCCGGGCCAGGCCTTCCGCGCGGCGGCAGACGTGCTCGTAGATGGAGTGGGTGGTCTCGAGGTCGCTTCTGGCTCCGTCGCGGAAGGTGCGGGTGAAATCGGTGGGCTCGACGGTCGCGGCGAGCCGGATGCCGGCACTCAGCGCGGCTTCCCGGAGGAACGGCGCTGCGACGAGAACCGCCAACTCGACCGAGCTGAACCCCGCTTCCTCGGGGAAGCATTTATGGACGGCGGCCAGTACTCGGACCGGATAGTCCTGCGCTGCCCAGGGATCGACGATCCCGGTGCGGGTTGCGAGGAACTCCTGAGCTTCGAGCCATTGCTTGGAGCACTGGTCGACGACGCCGAGAACCGCCTCCGATGCCTGCTGTCGGCCGGGATCGTCCTTGAGGCAGCGCTCCCACATCGGAGTGTTCTCCGCTGCGCGCCGCCAAGCCTCGCCCACTTGGTCGCCCGCGCAGATGACGGAGTTGCCCGGTCGCGCTGTGCTGCCGGGGCGGTGCGCGATCACCAGATCCGGTTTCTGTTCGAGTCCGTCGGTTCTGGCCGTCTTGCGCGCCATCCGGCGCATGACCTCGTCGTGCACCTCGGTCAGGGTCCGTGCGGGGTTGCGCCGGTCCAGCACCTCCGCGAGCGCTTGGGTGAAATAGCTGCCGTCGTCACCGTGCTGGCTGCGCTCCCCGGGTTGGCAGCTGTTGAACAAGACGAAGGAACCGTCCGATGGATATGGCAGCTCACCGCTGCTGGGCACCAGGGCCAGCGAGTCGGACAGATCGTCCCGGCATGCGTCTACGGCGAAGACGACGAGGCCTGCCCGGGACTCGCCGAGGCGACTGGGTATCAGCGAGACGAGGCATTCCGGGTCGGGTCCGTGGGGGCCGGCATAGGCGTCTTGCGGCACCAGGTAGCCCTTGCCGCCGACGGTGACGCCGTGCCCGGAGAAATACAACAGAAGGGTTCCGCCAGGAGCGACGTCCCGGAAGGCTTTCATCGTCGCCGAGCGGATCCGGTTCCCGGTGGGCTCTCGGCCCGATTCGTCGCCGACTCCGCAGTATCGGACTTCGTAGCTCGACTGGACCAGCACGTCCGCCATGCGCCTGACATCGGCGGCGACGACTTCCGGCAGCGCCTCGAAAAGATCATTGTCACAAGAAGGAACACCGATCAGCAGCGCGAGCCGATCCGCCACGGCCGCCTCCCAAGCTCACGTCGCCTGCACGAACATACAAAGTTCGGAGACGACGACCGGTTCGTTACAGCGCGCGATGCCTCGTGGACAGCGACCGGCGCGAACTCTCAGGCCCCGGAGATAGGACCGACATGTTCGGCTTCGTCGAACTCGCCGGGGTCCGACGCGTTGGCTTGAGGCCAACTGGCCGTCATCGTGCGCCACGGCTGGCGGCGTTGGGCGGTGTGAACGCGGCTCCTTCCTGCGTCGCGTCCATGAAAGTGGCGGCACCGCGGAAGGTTGCGCCTCCGAATTGTGCCTCGCCTGTGAAGACGGCTTTGTCGAACAAAGTCAGGCCGCGGAAATTCGCTGCGCCGAACCGGGCAGCACCGCCGAAAGTCGCGCCATTGAACCGGGCGACACCGTTGAAGGTCGTGCCGTCGAAGCGAGCCGGGAGAGGCGTTCCGCAGACGGATCCTGCCACTGGGGCGCAGCGTGTATTCGAAGGTAGGTTGCCTCACGAGAGGCGGTGGGCGGGTGCCTTGGAGTATCGAGTTCCCGGATCTAAGGGTGACAGATCTCGGATTCTAGCGAAGACCCTGCCCGATGGTCGGACAGTGATGGGGTGGACGACTGACCACTACGAGGCGATCAAGACCTGCAGCGCGCCACACTTCCCTGTCAGACTTCTCCGGGCTCTCCGCTAGAATTCACCTGGTTGATAGTGGGAAGGTGCGAGATGAGTGAAAGCAGCCCGGTTATTCCGCTCTATCGCCTAGTCGAAGAAGAGTCCGGAACGGTCATCATCGCGGCGCATGAAATCAACGGGTTCTTTGTGGAGTCTGATCACGCACAGTCAGAGGACATCTTGGTCTTCGGGTCTGCGCGAGAACCGGTCCGCCTCGGCAAGGACCTGTCAGGCGTAGAGCTGCGCGTGGTCAACTCACTCGGCAAGGCGATCGGGTCGTATTGCATCGGGCGGGTAGGGCTGCGCTCTACGTTCGAGGGTAAGGAAGGCCCCGGGCGGGGTGGCTTTGTTGCGACCTTCTATGGCTATACCTGCCCGTACGTCGCAGCGGGAGCAATCTGGCGTCGATGGTCTTCAGGGGGTCCCCTTATGAAGGGGGAATGGGTGGGGTATCCCATCGAATCGCATGCTAGCTGGCTCCATGTGGTGCAGAACTCTTGGTTCGAAACTGGGCATGCGGCTAAGAGGTACGGCGTTGGCGAAATCTGCGTAATCGATGGAAGTCAGATCGTTGGTGAAGGCAGCTTCTATTGTGCGCTTGGCGAAGCGGTTAATGGTCCCGGCGGATATTTTGGATCCACTCTTGACGGGCTTGCTGACTGCCTTGCGTCGTCCCGAAACGCTAGTGCTTCGTTTAAGTTGGTATGGGAACACTTTTCCGGCGCGCAAGAAAGGATGGGTGCCTCGCTGGCGGCGTCCGCTATAGACATTCTGAGAGAATTCGGCGTAGACGTGACACTCAGGTAGCAGCGCTCGATTTCTGGGCGTCAGAAGTGCAAAACTGAAGGCCCATCAGGCAGTTCCTGGTGGGCCTTCAGCGGGTCTTGACAGCAGTAGTTGACGGCAACGTCAGCGTACGAAGGCGGCGCAAGGTGGCGGTTCGTCGCAGTCGGAGCTGGTCGTCTCGGCGATCGACGAGCCGTTGAGCGCAGTGCCGAGCGTGTCGATGGCGTCGCGCTGGAGGCGGAGTGATTCCCAGGGTGAACGGAAAGATGCGTCGTCTGGGAATCTCTACCACAGTCGACCGGGTGGTCCAAGCGGCCCTGAAGCTGGTGTTGGAGCCGATTTTCGAGGTGAACTTTCACCCACGCTCCTACGGGTTCCGCCCCGGACGCCAGGCACAGGACGCGATCGCCGAGACATGGTTCTTGGCCAAGCACTCCTACGAGAGGGTGGTCGAGGGCGACATCGAGGCGTGCTTCGACACGATCGACCACGCGGCCCTGATGGACCAGGTGCGACGTCGAGTCGGAGACAGACGCGTGCTGGCTCTGGTGAAGGCATTCCTGAAGGCCGGAATCCTCAACCAGGACAGGCAGTTCAGGAACACCGAGATCGGCACTCCGCGGGGCGGAATCCTTCCCCGCTGCTGGCCAACATCGCACTGTCCGCTCTGGACGAGTACTTCGCCCAAGCGGCGCGGTCGGCCACACGCGAGTGGTAGTGCCGCAAACGTCGATACGCGGCCAGGCCAGCTACCGGCTGATCCGGTATGCGGGCGACTTCCTGGTCGTTGTGTCCGGCGGCCGCGAGCACGCCGAACAGGCGCGCGATGCGGTCGCGGCGATCTTGGCACCGATGGGCCTGCGCCTCTCGGCCGCGAAGACGATGATCACCCATGTCGACGAGGGTTTCGACTTGCTCGGCTGGCGTATCCAGCGTCGCCGCAAGCGGGGACCGCCGAGCAGCACGTCTGCACCTACCCTGCCCGCCATGGCGCGGCGACGTTGGTGTTGGCGGCGGGGGTGGAGATGAAGGTGGTGCAGCGGATGCTGCGGCTCTCCTCAATCACCATCGCGTCCGACACCTACACGTCGGTTCTGCCTCAGGTGGCGTTCGCGGCGGCGGCGATCATCCCGCGGCAGTCGGCGCGAAGTCTCGGGCTCTGTGCCGCGTCAGAACTTGGTCGAATGCGCTGACCTGCAGTTTGGTCGGTTCGCGGCTTCTCTACTTGATCACAGTCCGGCTGTTCGGCTGGCTGGGCGTACTCGCGCGTGATGACACAGCAGTGGCCGCTGAACTGCTGGTACTTCGGCACGAGGTCGCGGTGTTGCGCAGGCAGGTCAGCCGGCCGCGGTTGACGCGGTCCGATCGGGCGCTGTTGGCCGCGCTGGCTCGGCTGCTTCCCCGGCGGGTGAGGATGGCTCGGATCGTCACGCCGGGCGCCTTGTTGGCCTGGCATCGCCATCTGGTCGCGCGGAAGTGGCGGTATCCGAATCGATCTGGCCGGCCTCCGATCAGCGCACAAGTACGCGAGATCGTGCTTCAACTCGGACGGGAGAATCCCCGCTGGGGATACCGGCGGGTTCATGGCGAACTCGTGCGGCTGGGCTATCGCGTCGGTGAAGCCACGATCCGGCGGATCTTGCGAGTCCACCGGATCGGTCCGGCACCGCGTGAGGCCAACACCTCGTGGCGAACCTTCCTGCGCACGCAGGCGGCCGGACTATTGGCCTGCGACTTCTTCCATATCGACACGATCTTCCTGCGTCGGCTGTACGTCCTGTTCGTGATGGAGATCCGCACCCGCCGAGTGCATCTTCTCGGTGTCACAGCTCATCCAACCGGTGACTGGGTCGCGCAGGCCGCCCGCAATCTGGCCACGGCCCTCGGAGAGCGGATCAGTGCGTTCCGTTTCCTCGTCCGAGATCGGGATGCCAAGTTCACGCCAGCCTTCGACGAGGTGTTCCGCAGCGGGGGCGTGAACATCGTCAGGACACCGCCGCGGGCGCCGAGGGCGAATTGCTACGCCGAACGGTTCGTGCGCACCGCCCGCACCGAGTGCACTGACCAACTCCTGATCCACCACGCTCGGCATGCGCATACCGTCCTGACCGAATACGTCGGCCACCACAACGGACACCGCCCGTATCAGTCACGGGCGCAACGGGCACCCAACGACGAAAACCGGACTGTATTGCAGGACCTGGATGCCCAGATCCACCGTCGTCGTGTGCTGGGCGGCGTGATCAACGAGTACCGAAGAGCCGCGTGAACCTAGTCGACATTACCGCTGGTCATCGGCCCGCATCGAGTTTTGAAGCGGTACAGGACCTCTACACGAACGTCGCCCAGGAACTTCTTGCCGAAGCCGCGCGGAAACTCGCTGGTGCGATACCGCGGAAGACAGCGCTGCACCCGGCCCGCGCTCTCGGGCTCCCCTCGGGCTCGCAGGAGACCACAATGGACAGTCCGGAACCGGAAGAAATCTGTCCGCATAGCACAAAACCCCAGGTTAACGTTTCCGGTAACCTGGGGAGTGAGGGTGCGCCATCAGGGACTCGAACCCCGAACCCGCTGGTTAAGAGTTCGCTGCCTGAGGTGTCGGATGGTGTCGAGTGATGGTGGACAAGACCTTTTCGTCTGGTCGCAACGTGCTTGCGGTGTCGCCCCGTGTCGGCCGGTGTTGTGGTGTGGTGGAGGTCTCGGGCTCGCCTCGGGCTCGCACATGCCGGGTTGTGCCGTCTGGTCCGGTCCCAGCGGGGCGCTGCGTCGTGAGGTGGTCGGAGTGACGGGGCCGGGTGCTCGGCGTGATCCAGTCGTCTCTGCGGTAAGCGTCATGGTGGGTGTCGTGGTCGGGCTGACGTTCCTCTTCGGCTTCGGGAATGTGCTGGTTCTTGCTCTTCGTTTGGGTGTGCCGGTCTGGGTAGCACCGTTGGTTGCCCCGGCGGTCGATCTGACGGTGGTGGCGTTGCTGGTCGCGGTTCGGCGGCTGTCGGCGCGCGGCGCTTCTGGTGCGACCATGCGGTCTGCGCAGCGGTTGCTGGTCGGGGCGAGTGTGGTCACGTTGGCGTTGAACGTGGCCGAGCCGCTGGCTGCGGGCGAGGTCGGCAAGGCGTTGTTCGACGCGGTGGGGCCGTTGTTGCTGATCGGCTGGTCTGAGGTCGGTCCGGGGCTCCTGCAAGCTCTTGTCGACCTGCACGGTGCAGTCGATCGCGATCGGCGTGCCGATAAGTCGCGGGTCGACCCATCCGGACTCTCGTCGGAGAACTCAGGCGAGAGAACGTCTGGGCTTGATCCCGAGCTGGTGGAGCGGGCACGACAGGTTGATGCGCGGCATCGTGCTCAGCATCAGCGTCCGGTTTCGGCGGAGGGGTTGCGGAAGGCGTTGGGGGTGGGGGCGGAACGCTCCCGCATGCTGACGCAGATGGTGCGTGCGGAGTGGCGCGACGGGCCCGGCTCAGCCCCGGCGGCGGTTGCCTGAGCCAAGCCGGTTTGCGCAGTCGTGTCCGATTATGCCAGCCGGTTCTGGTTGGCTGCGGCTTCTGTCCGGACCGCGTTTGCGAATTGGGCGTCAAGTCGTTCGGTGAGTTCCTCGATCTCGGCTTCGTCGAGATCCCTGTCTATGTCCTCGTCTTCATCGTCGTTGTCGGAGTATGAGCTGTAGAGAAGGTGGCAGCCGTGGATTCCGTCGAGGAGGTCTTCGAGCAGGTCGTGGGCGGGGCGTGCAGGATCGAGGAGCGTGATGCGAGGCTGGCTGGTAGCGAGCGCGTCTTCTTCGCCGGGACGGCTTTGCTCGGACCACGTGATGGCGTCTTCGATGAGGTCGGGGAGTGCCTCGAGGTCGGCGATCCGGCCCTCGGCGACGGTCATCGCGGTTCTGATCAGGTCGAGGACCACTTCCCGCGGGGTTTCTCCGGCTTCCAGCCGCTCCAGGACGTGGGTGGGCGTCTCGACGGCGAGTGCCTCGATGTCGTCTGCTTCTCGAACGACGTCGGCGGGGTCGCATTCGGCGACGTCGGCGGCGACGTCTGCGGCGGCTTGAAGCCAGTGCGCCGCGGCTACGGCTGCCGCGGTCGGGTCGATTTCGGTGAAGAGTTTCTGGGAGCCGGTCGGTTGTTCTCGGAACAGGTCGTCCGCGGCGGCCACTTGGAGCGGGGAGGCGTCTGCCCGGGTGAGGCAGACTGCTTGGCGTGCTCTGCCGGTCAGGTCTCCGCGTTCCGCGTGTTCGACAGCGGCCAGCTCGTCTTGGACGTCTGTGACTATCTGTTCGGTGAGGGCCGGGTTACAGAGTTGGTGGAGCGCGCGTCCTACGCGGTGGGCTGCCTCCTCCACCGGGATGTAGGACTGGATCATGTAGCCGTCCTGCGGGAGATTCGGGCTTTTCAGGGCGTCGATCACGGTGTCGAAGGCATCGCGATCGCCTTGTCGCCGCCATCCCTCGGTGTTGGTTTCCAGGCTGGCTGCAGCGCTGGCCGGGTGGGTGTAGGTGCGCCAGAGCTGGCGGGACAGCCCGGTCAGGGCATTGGCGAGGTGCAGCGCATCGTCGAGCACGGCGGACTCGGCCAGTTCGGCGACGGTGCTTGCGACGCAGCCGGCACCTGTGTCCCAGGTTCGGATCAGAAGACGCCGGGTCTCATCGAAGGCATAAATCGTCACGGCAACGATCCTGCCAGCCCTGGCAAGGTGGCGTTCGCCACTTGCTCCCGCCCGTGAGTTACCGCCCACTGAGGCTGTGGACGAGTGACGCGTTCTGGTCCCAGCCGTCGCTCGGCCGGGGCTGGCTCCCGATGCGCAGGCCGAGTGCATCAAGCTCGGAAACCCGCGAAGCTTGTCATCGGCCAGCTCGTTTGTGCTGGGCAGCCATGACAACATGCGTGGTGCCTCCTCGCTGCCGGAGGTTCGGGCGGGGGCGGTCTTTCGTCTTCTTCTCGGGGCCTTGCTGCCCGCGCTGGCGCAGCACCAGCAGGCCGGCGCGGGAGGTCTCGGTGAGTGATCATGTACTTCCGCATGATTCAGCGAAACGATCAGTGCCGAGCTGACGACTGATGAGTATGCGAGGTGGAGATGAGGGCGGTCTTGCTGAGGGTGCACGACCGCATGGGCCTGGTTGGTGCCGTCGCCGGACCCAGCTCCGGGAACTGTTGGTCGGCCGGGCTACGAGCTGTCGATGACGGAGACGGTTCCGGAAGCCGTTCGCCCGTGGGCGATAGCCAGCCGCGCGGATGACCTTGACGATCTCGCTGCCGTCGCTCAGCTCGACGACGCGGGTGCCAACACTGCCGACTTGTATGCGTGGCAGGCGGCTATGGCTGCCGCGGATGGGCTCGCGCTCTACCGTGATGCTCTCGATGAAGAGGGTGTGCTGGATCCCAGCTGCGACGACTACGTCCTGTGTGAGTGGCACGAGGACTGGGTCGTAGGCAGCGGGGAGGTCATGGAAATTGTCTCGGCCAAGCATCGCAGCGCGGATGTCGGCGCATACACCACGGTCGCGATGTTGGCTGATGGCGGCGGTGTCGCGCACTTGTTCAACCGGTGGTTCGCGCTGGGGAGGAAGCCCAAGTGCCGGTTGGTGACCACAGGCGGCCTCAAAGCAGGTCCAGCGCGAGAGCTGAGGGATCTGACAGCTCGGCTCAGGGCGCTCGAAACCAACAGCCACGAACCAGCCGTGAAGCCGGACGAGAACAAGGTCGTGAAGCAGCTGCGCACCGCGATCGTGGCTCACGACAGTGGAACGGCGAAGCGTTGGAAGGGCACTGAGACTTCTCCCGGGGTCGCGGCAGAGGACCAGCAACGCGAGGTCCTGGCTTTCCTGGCCTCGTTGACCATCGTCACCGTCGAGGTCAACCAAGGAGTGGTCGCGGACGCAGCGCCGACCAAGTACGCCAAACCCGTCTTGGAGAAGATGGGTCGCAACCTGACGGACTGCGTAGCAGTTTGGAAGGCGGTGTTGGCTCTTTTTCGCGAACGGATGCAGTCGCGTGGGGAGACGACGTATGGCGATCTCCCCCTGGTCCTGCAGCGGGACCGCAGCGGCGGTCCCGAACCGGATGTGCGGCGGCGAATTGCGCGTCGACTCGTCACGATGGATGACATCCATGTTGCCGTCGAGACCGCGCTCGCTGTCCCCGGCGCGTACCAAGCGGTACCGACCGTACCCCCTATATCGAAAGTTGAGATCAAGATGGCTCACGGCGGGTGCTCCTCGAACGCGGTGAGCCGGGCTACGGCCCTGCGGATGGAATACGAGGAATACTGGCGCGACCGAGAGGGCGAAGACCTCGAAGCACGGGTCGTCCGCAGGGACCTGGAGCGGCTGCTGCGTCGAGTCAGCGACCGCGTGATGGGAAATTCAGAGCGTACCGGCCACCTCCTTTGGACCGCCATGGACGACAAGTTGGTCGAACTGCAGGACGCCGGCGAGCTTCCCGCTGGCGTCGACAGTGAGATCGCGCTGGGCGGGCTCTGCGACCTGTCTAACCGTTGCCAGGTTTGGTTCGGCCCTCGATTCGATGTCGAGGCAGTCATCGCGGCCCGTCGTTCCGAGGGAGGGACGCGACCGTGATCGACCTGGAAAAGTCCGAGCTAGCGTTGCTCCGTGAGGACCTCGCCTACCACCAGGCAAGAGTTCTCCTGCTGGTAGCGGCAGTCGCCGGTGCGGACGGACACGGCAGGAAGCTGGACGGTCTGACCAAACTGGCCAAGCTCGACTTCCTGCTGCGCTACCCGGCGCTCGGACCCGTGGTGCTCGACGAACTGGATCGGGCTGATCCGCGCCTGCATCTGCCGCAAGACCCGGAAGCCTCCCCGACCGACGTAGAAGCGCCGATGATCAGGTACAAGTACGGGCCTTGGGACGATCGCTACTACGCCGTCCTCGGCGCGCTGACTGGCCGAGGTTTGCTGCGCTACGTCAAGGCCAGAAAGGGCAGCATGGCGGTCGCCCCCACTGCTGCCGGTCGTAAGGCCGCCGAGCGCCTCGCGGGCAGCACCGAGTGGTCCGGCATCGCCGAGCGCAGTACCGCCATTGCCGAGGCCTCGTCCGGGTTGACCGGACACGATCTCAAAGAACGTATCTACGACCGATTGGCTGATCTGATGGACCGCCCACACCGGCAGGAGATCCGGTGACGACACGCTTCCGGCTTGAGCTGATTCGTCTCGACACCACCGAGGGCACGGTCGAGTATCGCTTCCCTTCGGACCTTACTGTCCTCGCCGGCCCCACGGGAGTCGGCAAGACCACCTTGCTCGAACTCGTGAAGTTCGGATTCGGGCTGAAAGCAGCGCTGGCACCGGTTGCGGTGGACAACATCGACTCGGTGACCCTCCAGGTGCGCATTGGCGACGCGCGGCTCCAGCTCGCTCGCAGCCTCGACAGCGCCAAACGCCGTAAGGTCCGGGTCACCGACTTGGTCACCCAAGATCGTCTGCCAGACCACGATGTCGGTCTTGATGCCGAGTACTCCCTGAACTCGCTGCTGATGAAGTCTTTGGGCCTGCGGGACGATCTGCGCGCCAGCTCTGAGAAGAGCAAGAAGGCAGGCAATCGAGTTACGTTTGCCGACATTCTCGCCTACCTCTACATTCCACAGCGGCAAATCAACCACGACATCGCATATAGTCAAGACACTTTTAAGGATCTCAAGCGCCGGACCGTGTTCGAGATCCTGTACGGACTCACTGACTCCGAGATCCTCGACCTGCGCGCTCAGGCCAACGAGCTTGCGCGCGACATCGCCGTGGCCGAGGCGCGGCACGCAGCTGTTGTCGACTTCCTGCACGAGAGCGGGACCAAGCAACGAGAAGAAGCCGAACAGCGTCTCCATGCCGCCGAGATGAGCGAGGTCGCTGCGGAAGAGCAGCTCGCCAGGCTTCGCGACGAACTGGACCCGGTGAGCGACAGTAACACCCGCGCGTTGCGGGACTTGCTCTCCGACGCTGAACGCGGTGCCGCGGATCTCGCCGCAGCCGTCACCGACATCAACCGCCGTCAATCCCAGCTCACGGCGGAACGCCGACGAGTCGAGGCAGATCTAGACCGGCTCGGCCGCATGCGCGAGGCGAACCTCGTTCTCGCCAACATCGAATTCAAGGTGTGCCCGCGATGCATGCAGTCGCTCGAAGGCAGAGAAATACCCGCCGACGCCTGCAGAGTGTGCCTCCAGCTGGACCCGGTCAGCGCCGACGTCTCCGACGACCAGTACGAGACGAGACAGTTGCGAGACCAGATTCAGGAGATGAGCGAGCAAATCGTCGCCCTGAGCAGTCAAAAGGCAACGGCCGAACAGGCTGCGACCGAGAAGAACCGGCTGATCAACCTTCTCAATGCCCAGATTGAGCAGCGAACCGCCGAACGCGTCAGCCCGCGTCTGCAAGCCTTCAGCGACGCTGCACAGGCATTGGCGAGCGCGCGCAGCGAGCAGCAACGGTGGGAAGCCATCTTGCGGCAATGGGACGTCGTGACTGACCTCAGCCAACACGTGCGCACCCTAAACTCCCAGCGCGCCCAGTTGCAAAGCGACATCAAACTGGCACAGCAAATGCTGGACAAGCGGCGCAACGAGATCATCAGCGCGCTCAGCGAGGAATTCGCCACCACCGTACGAGCGATCGGAATCCCTGGCATCAACACTGCGGCCATCGATTCGAAGAGGTACTTGCCAGTCATCAACGGCAACGTGTTCTCGAAGGACAACCAACTGGGCGGCGGCTTGACTACAGCCACCCAGGTCGCCTACTGGTGCTCGCTGGTGGCGGTCGCCCTGCGCACGCCCGACAGCCCCTATCCGCTGTTCCTCCTGATCGACAGCCCACGTATGGCGCTCAATACTGCTGCAGGCCTGAGCAAGGCGATGTACCGAAGACTTACCACCCTGGTCGGAACCTTGCCCGGCCGGCTCCAAGTGATCATCGCCGACAACGAACTGCCCAAGGAATACCGCGCGAACTACGCCCAGATCGACTTCGACTACGCCACCCCGACCATCTCCACGATCCCGCATCCCGGGCCCAACGACGTTCAGACCATCGAAGAAAGCACATAGCGTCTCTGCGGCTCGATTTCGGCACCTCTGCCGCAAGGATCGCTTGCGCAACGATAGCCTCCTTTAGCAGCAACTCGAGCGTGTTGAGCTGCAGATCGAGCTAGGTGAGTTCCATGGACGCCGATCGCGCCGCGTTGGCTCGCGCATCGCGATGCCGAGTGCCTCATGGTCTCGCACGGGAAGGATGCTGCGCAGCTCGAAGCTCTGGGAGCGGCGCATTGGGATGCGGTGTTCGGTTGCGTGGCGGGCGGTGACGGCGTCGCTTCGGCGGGTGGCGGCGACATGCAGCGAGCGGCAGGCGGCGTCGACGGGCTTCGTGAAGGGCGCGGGCGGCTGCCGCGAGATCGTGTCGGCCACCGCGTTTGTAGACCTTCCAGAGGAACACGAGGATGGCAAGCAGACTGAGGAATCCGCACCCGCTCGACGCCGCTACCACGATCGCAGTTGTCGTCACTTCCGTCATCTCTGCCCTTCCTTGTCACCGTGGCCAGTCGGCTCGAAACGGTGGGTCGGGGTACAGAGTGAACTTCGACGTCGAGGGCCGGTATTATGTTGGGTGTCACACCTTCGGGCTCGTAAGGTGCCGCGGCACAAGTGCATGCGCAGGCTGAGCGGTTCGATCAGTGATCGAACGCGCGTTGCCAGGCCGCTTCCATCGACCGCTGCAATTGTCGGTTGTGGTGGCGGTAGGCAGCGCCAGCCAACCACTCAACCGCATCGGTCCGCTGACCGCTCAATGCCTCTTCGACGACGGTCGTCAGAGGCCAAGCCCACGTCGCGCGCACGATGTGGAATGTGATTCCGGCTGTCTTCGCGAGGGCCGTGAACTCCCGAGCCTTGCCGATCGCCGCAGCGAGTTCGGGGCGCAGAGCGGTGTGCTCGGGAGACAAGTGATCAACGATGGACCTCATCTGCTGCACCGTCTCGCTCCGAGCCTTGGCCCTGGCGGCACGCATCTCGTCGGCGTCGATGAAACCGAACTCGAAAGCTTTGTCGACAAATATCTGCAGCGGAGGCTCGAGTGCCTTTCGCTGCTCGGTGCTGCCGGCGTTCCATGTCAACAGGATGGCTTCGACGAACGAAACGATCTTCGATGACGGGATCCGCTTCGCTGCGGCGACGATAGGTTCGAGTCCCGAGACAGGCTCCCAACCGGTGACAGAGTCGGCTTGCCGCAGCGGCCATGCTATCAGGAGACCAGAGTGGGAGAATGTAAGCAGCCGTCCGGTAGTCAACCAAGAGGCAAAGGGCTCTTCGACCGGCTCCCTCAGTGCACGGGCGCACCAGCCCGCCGGTGCGCTGACGAGCCAGCCGGGAAGGTTGATTCGATAGTTCTCGGTGCTGGCAGAGCTGGTACGCCCGATGAGCCACTGGGCGAAGTCTTGCATCTCGATCAGTCGGTGCGCTCGCCACACGGCCGTGGCCCCACGGCCTGACCAATTGTAGCCTCCGGAAGTGTCCTGGAGGCGGTTGCGCAGGTCCTGGAGTTCCTCGTTCCAGTCTTCTTCAGGCAGGTGTAACGGTGTCTGGTCCCTGGGTGCCTCGGGGCCGCGGAACCATGCCCTGGCGAGTTTGGCTGCAATCTCGAAGCGTTGCGGGCTGTGCCAGGCCACGTCAGATTCCAGTGCTGTCGCGATCCGCAGTAGCCGTTTGTGAGTTGCGTTCAAGCTATCTGTTGGCATGAGGCGCAGTTGATAGGCCTCATTGATGAGGTCCCGCTCGGCTGTTGTGCATGTCGCAGCGACAGCAGCCTGCCAAAGGCGGATCGCTGTGCAGTGCAGTAGCAGTGGCGGAAGGCCACGGAGGAAGTTGTCGCTGAAGGGCGAGACCGTAGCGATTGCCGTCATCACGGCATCGGTCAACTGTCGAGCTTGATAGTCCTTGCGTGCGCGCAATGACTGACCGGGCAGCGATAGGGAGACCGTCCTCGCCCGTTCGGTGAGACCGAGGGGCAGTCGCAGCCGCAGTCGAATGCCGTGGCTACGGTGCCTGCGGCCCAACGGAGCTGGCGGGTAGCGGAGCACGGTCGAGACATGAGTGAGGCGATTGCCGGGTTTTCGCAATTCCTGGTCGCGGACGTGAACTTCCAGCAATTGCCGGATTGTGCTGTCCCGCGACTGCCTGCGGGAGGAGGCGATCGACATCAGCGCGGTCATGGCGCATTCGGGGATGATCACGTTTGTCTCTTCCGGCGCCGTTCGCATTCTGCAATTATCCATGGCTCTATAACGCCGGGGCCGGTCAAGTCCGGTGACGTAAAGGATGGCGGGTCGGTCTGGGACGTTCCGATTCCTTGCGGTCACGGGATCGTGCTCGGACTGGGGCTTGATCGCGGATCGGTGATCGCTCGGCGCGCTTCACTCGACCGTGTCTCAAGTCCGTGCCCCTGATGCGGTTCGGACGAGATCTACATCGGGAAATGTGGCCTTTGAGCTGAGGGTCTCCGCGGTGGTGGGGATTGTGAGCTGCCGTCGGGTGCGTCGGGGTGAGCCGACGTGACGACAGGGTCGATGCACGAGTGCGCTGCTGAGCATCCGAACGGAGCAGTGGTTCGAAGGGCTCGGTCATGGTCATTGCGTGTGCAGCGTGGTGCGATGGGGTTGGTTAGCGTTAGGTGCGGCGTATGCGTCGTATCAGCACGGTCGGATGTTCGCTTCGCGGTTTGGCGCAGATGCGACGACCGCGGTGATTTGGCCGTTGATCGTGGATGGGCTGCTCACCTTTGCGACGGTTGAGCTGTGGCGGGGCCAGCGGGGGAGCGGTCGGTGGTTGGTGTGGGCGGCTTTCTTGTTCGGGATCTCGCTGTCGTTGTGTGCGAATATTGGTGCTGCCCGTCGTTGAGTGTGTTCGGGGTGACGGCGGTGGCTTGCCCTCCGCTTGCTCTGTTGCTTACTGTGGAGTTGCTCAACCGGGCGCTGCGACGACACCGGCCGAGCAAGGCTCGCCTGTCGTTGCAGAGCGAACTGGGGTTCTGAAGCCGACTGCGCACGGCTGGTCGTCGAACTCGGCGGAATCGGCCTGTCTGCCTGTCCTGGTCGAGAACTCGGTCGCTAGCCTTGACCTGCTGTTTGTGCCGTTCGTTGATCGGTGGTCTGTGGCTGTTCGGCTGTCGTATGGGATCTTGGTCCAGGTGTTGTCCTGGCTGACGCTGCTGGCCCGGAGCTCAGCCTCCAAGGACGCGGAGATACTCGCGCTGCGCCACGAGGTCGCCGTTTTGAGCCGCACCAACCCTTGCCCACGACTGGACTGGGCCGATCGGGCGGTGCTCGCGGCCTTGTCCCGGCTCCTGCCGAAATCCCTGCGATCCTGCCGCATCGTCACACCCGCAACATTGCTGCGATGGCGTCGTCGGCTCGTGGCCAGGAAGTGGCGCACGTTCCTGCGTGCCCAAGCTGACGGTCTTCTCGCGATCGACTTCTTCCATATTGACACTGTCACGCTCAAGCGCCTGTACGCAGCGTTCGTCATCGCGCACCGCACCCGACGGGTCCACCTGTTCGGCGTCACCGGCCACCCGACCGGAGCCTGGGCAACCCAACTGGCTCGCAACCTCGCTGCAGATCTTGAGGACAGCGGACACCGGTTCACTTACCTGATCCGCGACCGGGACGCCAAATTCACCGCGGCCTTCGACGCGGCGTTCGCTTCGATCGGCGTCGACACGGTGCTTGCCGCACTGCAAGCACCGCGGATGAACGCGATCGCCGAACGCTGGATCTGCTCGCTCCGCCGCGAATGCACCGACCGGCTGCTTATCACCGGTCCTAACCACCTCAGCCACGTGCTTGAGGCGTACGTCGAGCACTACAACGCCGGCCGCAGCCACCAAGGCCACGGCACTGGATTACGAGCACCCGATGACGACCCGAACGTGGTCCCATTGCCCACCCCACCGGACCGGGTCAAGCGCACACGACGCCTTGCAGGACTACTCAACGACTACCTGCCAGCCGCCTGAATCCCCAGCTCGCAGCCGATGACTGCGGACAGGCTTTGGAATGCCGGATTGTGTTGCACCTGAGGCGTTCAGGACTTCGCCGACATGACCGGTCGCTGTTTCACATCGGAGCGGTCTGCGACGTCTGGCGGATTGTGGGAGGACTGGTCGCTTCCTGCGCTCTTGGGCTGACGGCGCATGCAAGCCACTTGCGGGGCACGGTGCGATGCACCGATGCCGCAGCCATAGCGCGTCGGTCTGACTGGCTGTGCCCGAGATCCAGGCTGGGAGTGCGGGCAACGGTTCCAGTAATAAATCATGGTCTGATCGTGATGGGTCGCACTTCCCAGCGAAGGCTGTCCCGTGAGTAGAATGCGAGCGCAAGTCGCAGCCTAAGGTGAATCGCATATATCCGAAATAGGGTGATTGGTTCACGGTTACCGCGGTTATCAAGGTGACTTCATTGTGAAAGGATTTTTTCTTTGACTGCGACAAAATCGTGATATGAAATTTGGAGGACACGATGCAAACCATGACCGAAACGGATCTTCTGAACGGCTACACGGCCTACACCACGGCCGATGAACTGGACCAGTTCGACGGCAAGTCATCGCCCGCTGCGACCACGCCGGCGTTGGTTCCCATCCTCATCCGGGCTGGCATCATCGCTACCCGTTCTTCCCAGCAGCGCGCCGCAGGAATTGCCTCCGCGGGCGGTGGTATCTGGAAGACCATCAAGAAACCGTGCTAGTCAACCGTTGACGGCTTATGCGCCCGGGGTCGGTTTTCTCCCGGTCCCGGGCTGCCCGGTTGCGGAAAAAATATTGCGGAAGTGGCTATGCCTGAACTCTATTCATCTGACATTGAACCCGTCGACATCCTTGCCGACAAAGTTACGTTCAACCGTATGTTGCTCGTCGGTTCGGGGGCGTTGAGCGCATCGTTTCTGCCGTACTGGATCAACTGGATCGATGCCGTCCTGCCGACAGTCTCCCTGAAGGTCGTCCTTACCAGGTCGGCTAAGAAATTTGTTTCCGAGCACGCAATTTCAGCTTTGTCTCGTACCGATGTTATAGTGGACGAATGGCCGGGTCAGCCGTCTCGGGAAGCGTCACATGTCACGCTGGCGAACTGGGCTGATGTCGTCGCCGTCTATCCTGCGACCTTGAGCTTCATTTCCCGTTTCGCGTTGGGGTTGGGTGATTCACCGACCTTGCTCGCGCTGCAATGTACCAAGGCGGCCATCGGCATCGCTCCGGCTCTGCCTCCTGGTGCGGTGAATAACCCGGTGGTAGCTGCTCACCTGCGTTCGTTTGCCGACCGGCCGCAAGTAGTGGTGAGTCCCACTGAAGCTGCGGTCAGCGCCACTACCGGTGAGCTCGATGGGGGCAGTGTCGGGCCGCTATCTGACTTGGTCGGTTTGCTTGAGCGGCGGTACCGAGAGCTTGCCTCGACGAATGAGGCGGGATGAACCGTCTGGACAGCGAGTCAGGTGCAACTCTGGTGGGCGACTACGGCAGCGGCCTGCGCCGCACCGAGATTCACCAGTTGTCCGATGGGGCGTTCCGGTGGACACAGCGAGCAGGGGCTGTCTGCCCGGCACCGCTGACTGCGCCGGATCCAGCGCTGGCTTGTGCGATAAGAGCCTGCTCTGTCACCGGTGCTCGTTGGGTGCCTGCCACCACGTCCGAACTCTCGCCTGGTGTGCTGACCTACTTGACCAATAGCCCGCTGTCCGCGGTGGACTGGTTGGATTTCGATCAGCCCTGTACCCGCCAGATTCTGGCCACCGCCCTGGAAAACGCAGGCCGTGCGCTACAGGCCTTGCATCAAGTCGGCGCGCCCGATTCCGTGGCCGCGCCGCCGGGCCCACGACGTATCGCCTGCTGGCTCGACGAAGCCGACTCTAGCCTAGGCAACTTGGCTAGGCTGGCCGAACTCGCCTGGCCACGTTGGGGGCGGGCAAGGCTTTCCTGCCTGCGCGACTGGTGCATCATGCCGCGGCGGGACACGGTGCTGGTGCACGGTTTCGCCTCGCTCGGGACTCTCCTGCCGCCGCTCGTTGCGCCCGGCAGCGAATTCCTGATCGGCGCGGATCTCGCGGTAGGACGCCCGGAGTCCGATCTCGGCTGGTTGCTGGGTGAATTGCATGAGTTGCGCTGGGTTGGTATCCACCAAGGGGTAGATTTCCCCGCGCTCGGACAAGCACTCCTCCGTGGCTATGGGCCTGGCTGTCATGAAGCGGCCTTGGGCAGGAATGCGGTTCTGCGGATTGTCGCCCACCTACATGACTTTGCCGCTTACGCTGGATGGACCAAGGAATTCACCAGATATATCGATTTCGCGGCTGAGTTGATTGACGACGAAGGCCGCCGAGCGGTCGAGGGGAGCGTGATATGAACAGCATCGACGAAGCGCGCCCTTGGCAACGATCCGTAACCGGAATCGCCCCGGCCCCGGAGGTCAATCGGCTGCTGCGCCAGCTCGGCCTCGGCACCTTCGACCGTGCCGGAACAATCGCCTTCGGCGGCCGCAACGATAACTGGGCGGGCACAACCACCGGCGGCACAAAAGTTTTCGTGAAACGTCTGCCGGACACGGGTGAGGCGGAGAGTTCGGGGATCGCTCGCTCGCTGGCCTTCGAGAGAGCCGCTGCAGCGTTGGTACCCGGCGCACCGCTGGCTTCCCCGCAACTGCTAGGCCATGACGAGGGAAGCCGGCTCCTCGTCTTCTCGTTGCTGAGCAATGCCCAACCTGGTATCGAGCTGTCTCTCGCGGGCAGACTCAGCACGGAGCTATGTTATCGTGCCGGCGAAGCAATCGCGACTGTGCATGGGCTAGATCCCGCCGGGCTGGACAGTGTTCCGCTGTTCTTTCCCCCTCTTTCCTGGCTTGACGGAATTCCATGGGACATCGTCCAGCAGAACAGCTCGGCACAGCTAGCCGCCTGGCAGATATTGCAGGATGACGACGAATCCGTGCGTGCCCTGCATGAACTCAGGTCCTTGGAGGAGGTTGTGGAGTTTACTCCTGTGCACGGGGACTTGCGATTCGACCAATTCATTATATCGGGTGATAGACTGTATCTCTGCGACTGGGAGAGTTTTCAGCTCGCCGACCCTGCTCGTGATGTCGGCGCGTTTATTGGAGAATGGCTTTATTATGCCACCTATGCGATCTTTGTGCACTCAGTAAGTCGCGAAGGATCTCGATTTTCTGGTTTCGGCTTCACGCATCATGATATTATCTCTCTCGGCCAAGAGAATCTCCGTGATGTAATTCCTCGAATAGAGGCTTTCTGGGCGGGCTACCGTGCGAAACGCACGCCCGACCCGTGTCTGCCGGAGCGGGCCATGCGGTTCGCCGGCTGGCATCTGTACGACCGGCTAATCGCGAGCGCGGAATCCCAGATTCAACTGAACCCCGTGGCCAAAGCCGCAGCCGGAATCGGGCGCGGTGTTCTGCTCAACCCAGAGGGCGCCGCTGAGCTCCTCGGCGTTGTCCAGCATGACCGGAAAGAACAAGTATGAGCATGGTCCTTTCTTGCCCACTGAACCGACGGCTCGTCGCGGCACTCGACGAGGTGTCGGTAGCATCGGACGGCTGTTCCGCCGACGTCGCGGGCACTCGGCTGGTCGGCGACGATCCCCGTGATCTGCGCGGGCGGCTGGCCAATGTGCTCTATGAACTGCTGCACTCCGGGACAACCGGTGCCAATGGCCGCGCGCTGTCAGCGAGCGAGGAACTCAACCGTGACCCTGGCTTCGAGCAACAGTTCGCCGAAGCCGTCCCGCATGCCGACGCTCCGGTCGAGGGGCTACTGGTGGCAGCCGGGGACAAGGAGTTGATCGTACGTACCGCCCTGATCACTGTCCGGGTGCCGCGTGACCGCCTTGTGGGCGCGGACGTCCCGGCTCCTGGCTCTGCGGTCCAACTGCGACTCGACGCCGCTCGTCCTGCGCTGTCTCCCGGGTTTTTCTACGTGCTGGGCTCCCGGTCCCGGCTACGGCGGAACCCCGCGGTACGCCGGATCTTCGTGCATTTGACCGAACCTGGTGGCGCGGTGCGGGTCTGGCGGGCGGCCCTGGCCGAGTTGGAGTCCGCCCGCGCGGACTACCACGCGAAGATACTGTCAGTTCGCGCCGACTATCCCAGACGGGACGCATTGGTGATTTATCTGCACGGCGAATCCAGTCCGGTCGAAGCCGCACTCGTCCAGCGGCTGCGTGGTGATTGTGCCCTCGGCGCGGCTACCTCGGTGCTCACCCAGCGGCTCGCACCCGGCATCGCTGCGGCCTGGGAGCCAGTGGATGCCCGGCCCGGCCAGCAGAACCTGAGCTTCGGCCAGCACCGCTGCTTCGCACTGGCCAAGGCCCTAGTCGGGCACGCACTCGACCCTGTCGCAGGAAGCAGGGTGCAACGCGTGGTGGCCGAATTCCGCCTGGCCGGTATCGACCCCTTGCGGCCTGACCGCAACCTGCAGCAGGACACCAACATGCACGAACTGGCCACGATCGTAGCCGCGCCGCCCTCTTCCGGGGAGCGCAGCACGGGCTCCGGACAGCCGATCCGATGAACCAGGACCGGACGCGCGAGGTGCACCGGATCACGCTCGAGGGAGGGCTGCGCGTCGTTATCGAACCCGATCACCGACATGACCTGGTAGCCGTCGCGTTGACAGCCGGGACCGGATCACGCGACGACCCGTCTCACGCGCGCGGGCTGGCGCATCTGGTGGAGCATCTGATGTTTCCCCGTGAGCGGGACGGGCGGGCTGGGCATTTGCACACTGTCGAGGCGGCTGGTGGGCTCTGCGACGCCAACACTTTCCGTGATCACACCAGCTACTTCAGCATTGCCGACGCCGGCCTGCTCGATCCGTTGCTGACCGCTGAGGCTGCCCGACTGGTCGGGTTCGCGCCGGACCAGCGCGCACTGGACGGTGAACTGCCGGTGATCGAAGAAGAAATCCGCGGGGCAATGTTCGCCTCACACGGCGGATTCCCCTGGACCGCGGCGGCTTCGGCGCTCTGGGGCCCGGACCGACACGCTGGCGGTGACCACGGGATCATGACGCATCTGCGCGCGGTGAGGCCGGCCGAGGCCACTGCCTTTCACCGGGAGCATTACACAGCGGGAAACTTGGTGCTCTCGATCGTGGGCGCGGTGAACCCGGCGCGAGCCGCGTCCAGCGCGCGGGCGGCGTTCGGTGAGCTCAGCTCCGGCCATCGGCCCCCGAGACCACGCCTGACTGCACGGCGGGGAGCACGGGCCGGGTATACCGCCGAGCGCTTCCGCGGTACAGCCCTCGCGATCGCGACCCCGCTACCGGATACCGCCGATCCTCGAGGCTACGTCGCGCACGCGGTGCTTGCCGAGGTGTTGTCCGCGGCTCGGCTGCCTCGCTGGCGGGAATGCCAGCCCCTGCTGCGCTCGGCGACGATCCGCTGCGGATTCAACGGCGAATGGTTTAATACCGCCTCCCCCGACTTGCTGGTCACGACGCTCCTGCGAGAGCGGGCCTGGCCGGTGCGCGAGGTGATCGCCGAATGGGACGGCCTGCTCGGTGAGCTGAGCAGCGTCGGACCAGACGAAGGCGAACTCCAACGCGCGATTGCCCTTCTCCTGCTGGGCCATCACCGGCAGCTTGACTCTCTGGTCACCCGCGCTGTCGCACACGGTCGCTTCGCGGTGCTCTTTCCCAGCCTGGACGGCCCCCATCAGCTCCCTGACCTGCTTTCCATGACTACCGCGAAGCAAGTTGCGGACGCGGCGGCAGCGGTTCGCGTGGCACCGGCGGCCCGAGTGGAACTGGAGGGGGAAGCCTGATGAAAGCCTTGACCGGCGCTGTCGACATCGCGCTGCCGAACGGGCTGCGCGTGGTGCTGGCCCACGAGCCAAGTGCGGAGATCACCGAGATCCGTCTCGCGTTACCGTTCGCCACCCGGCCGGAATTGGCCGCGCCCATGGAATTGCTCGCTGCCTGTCTGCTGCGGGGCACTGCGAAGCTCGACAGGCGTGCGCTGATCGACCGGGCTTCGGCGCTGGGGGCGGAACTGTCCGTCACCCGTGACAGCGAAGCTCTGCTGCTGTCCGCGAGCACGTTGAGCAGAAGCATGCCGAAGGCGATCGCCCTGCTGGCCACAGCCGCGCGGCAGGCCACCTATCCGGCCCACGAACTGGATCGGGTCGCGGACTCACTGCTGATCGGCGACCGGAGTGGGCCACGCGCCGGGGCATACCGGCGGCTGCTCCGCCACCGATACGGGGCGCATCCGTTGTTCGCTGAACCAGCCGGGATCGAGGCGCTCCGCGCAGTGACGACCGAAGACCTGCTGCGCTTGCATGCCCTGGCGATCGTTCCGGACGGCGCGGTCTTGCTGATGCTCGGGCCGCTCGGCCCCGACGCCGCCCTCACGCGGGTCACCGACACCTTCGGCGGTTGGTCCGGCACCGCCTCCGGCCTGCACCTGCCACCGATGGGCGCTACGTGGAACACCGGTCGGATGACCCTGCCTTCCGCCCCTGGGATGCCGACGCTCGTACTGACCGCAGGCCCCGGAATCCTCCCCACAGATCCCGAACACCCCGCGTTGCACCTGGCCAACTTGATCCTCGGCGGCTCGGGGTCCTCCCGGCTCGTCCGGCAGATCCGAGAACGGCTCGGTCTGGCTTACCGAGTCCAGTCCGCGCTGGAAGAAACCGGAGCAGGTGCCTGGACCACGGTGGAAGCCCTGACCGGGCCCGGAAACGGAGCCCGGATGGCCAGCGAACTCACCTCCTGCATGACCCAGTTCGCCGATGACGGGCCGACTCCGGAGGAAGTCCAGGCGGCCAAGCGACTCGCGAAAGGGCTCGCCACAACCGGGTTGTCCGACCGCGCCGACGTCGCCAGCGCAGCAACCGGCTTCGTACTGCGGGGCCTGCCGCCCGGCTGGCTGAGCCATTACCTGGACAGAATCAGCGCGGTCTGCCTCGATGAGGTGGCAGCCGCCGCTCGTCACTGTTTCGACCCCGCCACGCATGCCATGGCCGTCGCCGACGAGCATCCCACTCCCATTGAGCGCATTCCAGCCAAGGACCGCCGATGAGCACCGCCAGTGAAACAATCGAGACCGACGAACTTCCTGGCCGCTCCAATCGGCCCTTGCGCACGATGCTCGGACATGCAAAACCTCACCTCTGGCCGCTGACGCTGGTGCTGCTGCTCACCCTGATGGGAAGCGCGGCTGAACTGGTGCAGCCCCTGATGGTGGAAACGGTCATCGCCAAGCTGACGTTAGGCGAAAGCCTTCGCAATGAAATTCTGCTGCTGATCGGCATATTCATGGTCGCGGTGCTGCTCAACGGATGGCAGACCTGGATCGGCCAACGCACCGCAGAACGAATGGTTCTCGGGATCCGGCGCGGGCTGATCTGGCGGCTGATCCGCCTCCGGGTCGCCGAACTGGATCAGCGCGAACCCGGCAACCTCACCACCCGGGTCACCTCGGACAGCACCGTGGTGCAGCACGCCACCACCACAGGATGGATCGACCTGATCAACGGTGTGCTGCACCTGGCTGCCAGCATGGTCATGATGTGCTTGATGAGCCCGGCGCTGCTCGGCATCACCGCGACCGTGCTGATCATCGTCGGAATCGTACTGGGATTCGTGATACCACGACTACGCCAGGTGGTGCTGGCCACCCAGGAGTCGGTCGGCGCGATCGGCGCCGCGCTGGACCGGTCACTGGGCGCGGCACGAACGGTGAAGGCCAACGGCGCAGAGGCCACGGAAACCGAGCGGGCGATCTCGGCCGCTCGCTCGGCCTACCGCGCCGGGCTCACCGGAGCCCGTTACCAGGTCGTCATCACCACCGTGTCCGGAATGGCCGTGCAGACCTCATTCCTTGTGGTCATCGGCCTCGGCGGCATACTGGTCGCGACCGGCGAACTCGGCGTCGCGACTCTGATCGCGTTCCTGCTCTACCTGTTCAATCTCGGTACCCCGATTCTGTCACTGGTCACTGGTTTCGTCGCTCTCCAGCAAGGGCTCGGCGCGCTGCAGCGGATCGAAGAGGTGAGCGAGATGACGGTGGAGGACGACGTCGACACCAAGGTCAGGACACCCGCCGGGCCCCCACCGCCCGTGGTGGTGGACGAGGTCACCTTCGCCTACCCAGGACGCCCGGCCGCGCTAACCGACGTATCGTTCACTGCGGAAGCCCGGAAGCTCACCGCGATAGTCGGGCCGTCCGGGGCAGGCAAGACCACTCTTTTCTCCCTGCTGCAACGATTCTACGACCACCAGGGCGGTCGGATTCTGTTGGCGGGAGACGACATCAGCCGATGCGACCGGGCAGAGGTACGTCGGCGGATCGCTTACGTCGAGCAAGATACCCCGATGCTGGCAGGCACCTTCCGGGAGAACTTGGTCTATACGGCACCGGGATCCGATCCCGGTGCCATCGCCGAGGTGCTCACCCTCACCGGTCTTGACCAACTCGTCCAACAGTTGCCAGACGGGCTGGACACCCCAGTCGGGGTACGTGGAGTTACCCTCTCCGGCGGGGAACGTCAGCGCTTGGCGATCGCCAGGGCCTTGCTGCGCAGACCGCAGGTGCTGCTGCTGGACGAGGTCACCGCCCATCTGGACTCCCGCAGCGAACATAGTCTGCGGCGCACCATCGAAGCGGCCTCGCGTGAATGCACTGTCCTGCTGATCGCACACCGGCTGTCCACCGTCACCTCGGCGCACCGGCTGGTGTTGCTGGATCAGGGCCGGGTCAGGTCAATCGGCGCGCACGCCGAACTGCTGGCTACCGATCCAATGTACCGTGAATTGGCTGCCACGCAACTGCTGTTATCGGAATCGGAAAAAGAAAGCAAAACCGGATGCCTCTAATTGCAAGCTGTATCGTTGATGATGCGTTCTATGATGAACTGAATATTCATACCAGTGGCACGGATGGCTTGGTCGAAGTCTCCGGAAAGCTGGTGCCCACGGTATCCATAGTCCGCGCGCCGAATGCGACGTTAAATCGATTCGTTCCCATTGGAACCAGGGAGGCCAGTGAGCTGACGATGACTGTCGGCGGAAGAGTGGCGAATCTTCATCCGGGGGCGGGAAAATGGACGAGGGGTTCGTACCGGGTCGACCTTAAGCTGGAGGGCAAGCGATACCGGTTCGCGCCGAATTCGATCGCCACCAGTCAGCTGATCCGCGACGGAAGGAAAATATTCGAACCCTCAATGGGTGACGAAGACGGCGATTTTCTGGTGCAATGGCTGGTCAACCGCGACGACACCGAACCGGCTGACGCCGCCATCGGGTACGCGCTCGCGGTAGCCTTTCGCACTGGTGCCATGGGGTTCCTGTCATTGCTGATCAACGGTGCGGAAATGGTCGGGCCAGGCTGATCATTCCAAGCTGGCGGTGCCCGTCGGCGGACGGGGCAACGACCGTCCTGCGCGCACTCGGACTGGGATGCAGTAGCTGGAGCCGCCTCATTTCTGCCTGTCAGCGACCGTCGCCAATCCTGATGGCTCAGCGCCTCGTCGGTGCCGGGACGTGGCTTCTGACTTGCCTTTGAAGCGACGGCCGCGACGTGCAAGCACGGGCCTCAAGTCGTGCTCGACGCCGACGCGACTCGTGTGGCCCGGCCGCGTCCGGGCGCATGAAATTTTCACAGCAGACAAGTGACTCTTCGCACTATTGCGGCCGGAGGGGGTCGGCTCATAATGGGAAGGGGGCGAGGATGGATCCGGCGCTTCTTGGCTGCAATTTACCGCATTTCGTTCGCGGTGCACGCTGACTTTTTATGTCGCATCTTCGATACTTTTTGGCGTAAAAGATTGATTTTTGATTGCCGTTTTCCTGTGGGCATATTTTACATCTTTTGCCGTGATCAGAATTTAGGGAGGGGTGCAGGTGCGTTTCCGTGTTCAGGCCGCTCGGCGAGGGGGCATCGTCGGCCTTGTCGCCGTGGTTGTCGCGATGCTGCTGGTGGCACCGGCCCAGGCGGCGGGCCTGTGCGACCGGCATCCGGGGCTGGCTGTGTGCAAGGCCGCCGACCGGGCCAGGGCGGAGCTGGCCGTGGGCAAGGCGGTCGCCGGGACCAGACTGGGCGGACTGGTGCTCGGGCATCTGCGACAGAGCGTCGACCAGATCGCTGGCCACGCGCTGAGGCAAGCTGTCCGGGACCTGGACGAGGCCGGGAAGGCGATCGACGCCGGAGACGCTGCCCGCGCGGGCCTGGCCCTTGAGCGTTTCAGCGAGGAGTCGCTGCAGCAGTTGCGCGACACGGTCGTCGCGACGCGGGTGGTGGTGACGTCGTTGCCCGGGCTGGCCAGGATCGCCAAGGACGCCGTGGCGCGGTTCAACGCGCTGCCGGACCTGGACATCCACATCGACGTCGCCGCGCTGGAAGCCAACAACCGCGGGCTGGCGGCCACTGCGGCCGGCATCGCGCAGGCCTCGGCCCAGTTGACCGACAGCGCCGACCGGATTCGCACTGCCATGACTGCGGCCGACCGTGATTTCGCCGGGGCCAAACGTGATCTGAACGCGGCCAGCAAGATCCTCGCCGGGGCGAACCAGGCACTCGACAAATTCACGTCCACGCCCTGGACGCCGGTGGGCGGCTTGTCGCTCAAGGGCATCAAGTTCGACTTTGACGAGGCGTTTGGCCACCCGACCCGCTCGGGCTCGCTCAATCCGGACGTCGCGGCGGTCCTGTCGACGGTCGCGGACTTCCTGCCCGGGATCGGCAGCATCAAGAACGCCGTCGAGTCGATCGCCGGGAAGGACGCGTTCACCCAGCAGGAACTCGACGGCTTCGAACGCGCCCTCTATGCCATGGCCGCGGTCCCGGTCGTCGGCGGAGCCCTCAAGAAGCTTACCGCCGTCGAGAAAGCAACCAAGGTCTCCCGAGGGCTTGAGCTTGCGGCGAAGAACGGCACCAAAGACTGGCGTGCCGCATTCGACGCGCTGCCACTGGGTCGGCAGAAAACAGTGCGGGTGGTGCGTACCGCCTCCGAACTGAGGACCCTGTTCGACCACTGGACCACAGGCGCACAGAAACTCCCGTCGCGCGGTGACAAGATCCCTGAGGTGTACGATCTCGGCGCAGGCGTCACAGTGCAATGGCGCCTGACCTCCGGCACCGGCGGCGAAACTATTGACATTTTTCCGGACAGCAAGACGAGGCTGAAGGTGCACCTGGATGGATGAGCGGCGGGCGCGGGATCTGCGCGAGATCGAACGGGCCGTGGTGCCGACGCAGGAATTGCTCGAGATCGAACGGGCCGTTGCCCCGACGCTCGATGAAGGACTCGACGACTGGGTCCCGGTCGACACGCTGATCGCGAACGCCATCCAGGTCATGCCGGAGACCGACGACCGTTTCGCGGAGTTCTTCGCCTCCGTGCTCGACTTCCTGCTCCGCGAAGACTTGATGGTCGTGGGCGAGATCGGCAACACCGGCTTCGAGCCATGGCCCAGCACAACCATCGAGGACACCGTCGTCCGTGTCGTCCGCGACTGCCAATCCGTCGACTGGTTCGCCCGGGGGGGCTTGTGCTGGCTCGCCAGCACCCCGAAAGGCAAACAACGCGTCCGATGAGACGGGTGTTGCCGACACTGTCCGATATTCCGTGAGTTCTACGTTTTCTCGTGGGGACTGCGGGGGCCGTGCCCGCCAGGAACGGGAGGTCTGCGCGGATCCGGCGTATGACTCCGCTGCGGTGGTTCTTCAGGATCTCTGAAATGATCTTGTCTCAACCGAGCAGTGTCCTGTTCTGGTGAAGGCGGGGAGGTTCGAGTTGACCTCGGCGGTGGTGCGGGATCTGCTTGAGCAGCAGCTGAAGGCGACGCGGGATGAGGTCGCGGAGTTTGAGACCGGCATGCTGGCCGGGTCCCTGTTCGCGCGGGCGTCGGCCGGGTTGGCGGACGGGACGATTCGCTGAGGTATCGGGCATCTGGATCAGGTGCGGACCTGGCTCGAAAAACCCGTTGTGGGGCATGGCACCGGCTGGTGTCGACACGGGCCGACCGCGCAGGCCTTTCCCGGTTTGCTTGACCGCATCGGTGTTCGCCGGAGTGCTGGACGCTGTTCGTGCCGGAGGACGCCCGTTCCTGCGCAATACCGCGCGCGCGGGCACCGCCGGTGTTCCCCAGGGCCTTCGGGTCCTGGACGCGGTTGGCAATCGCCGCTGCATGGGTGGCTTCGGCGGTGTTTGCCGGATGGCGGCTGTTGGAGAGCCGGAAAATCCGATGCTCCACGATCGGTCCACGCAGAATCGCTGCGGCTGCGCGCGGGCTCCAGCAGCAGTGCAATCCGAGTACCAGGACAGGCGACGGCGATCGCGCGGGTCGTCCTGGCCAACGGACGCGGGCCTGTGTTGCTCGCGAAAGCCGTACGACATCGGCGGCTGGAGCGGAAATCGGGATACTGGGCGACCCGGTGCCATCATCGCCGTGGGTCTGCCTCTGTCAGTGACGCGTTGGCGGATGTTCTTGGTACGACGCGGAGCGGAGCTGCGTTCGGCCTGCGAAACCTTGCCGCGGCACCGGCAGCGGCCACGACGGTCAATCCCGTGGCGGCCAGGGCGTCAACCCGCCTAGGGGCGGTCCTTCCTAAGGGCGGCGAGGGGTCCTTGCTCATCGGCCAGAGTGAATCCGTACCTGCCGTAGTCTGCCTCGATCAGCACGTATCCCGTGCCGCACTAGTCGCGACCGGTAATCGGCGGGAGAAGGCACCGGAGGATTCGACAGGCTGATGTCGGCAGGATGTCTGTCTTGCTGGTTGCAGGGTGTCCTGCGGAGATTGGCCGTGATGGGCTGGGGATTGCTTCGGCCTGCGAGGACTCGGCGGAACGCTGCGTTTCGTCGTCGACCCGCCGCCAGATCGGCGGCAGAGCGCACGACGAGGTGCTTTCAGATCCATCCGATTCGTTCTGCGACGCGGACTGCGTCGACCCAGTTCTGGGCTTGGAGCTTGGCGATGATCCGGGTGAGGTTGTTGCGCACGGTGCCTTCGGCGAGGTGAAGACGTCCGGAGATCTGACTGGCGCTGAGGCCATGCGCGGCCAGTTGCAGAACGCTCCGTTCGCGTGGCGTAAGCGGGTTGTCTCCGACTTCCATGGCTGCTGCGACCAGGTCCGGGCTGATGACGCGCTGGCCTGCGTGCACTTTTCTGATGCCGTCGACGAGTTCGGCGGCCGATGCTCCTTTCCGAAGGAAACCGCGTATGCCGATCGCCAGTGCTTTGCGAACTTTCCCGGGGCCTTCGTGCGCGGTGAGCACGAGTACTCGGCAGCCGGGCAACGTATGGCGCAGGTTGGCTGATACTTCCAGGCCGTCTTCGCCGGGGAGGCCGAGATCGAGGACCGCGACATCGGGGCGGATCCGCTCGGCCAGCGCCAGAACCTCGTCGCCGCGTTCGGCCTGGCCCGCGACTTCAAGCTCAGGCTCGCGGCTGAGCATTACGACCAGTGCTTCGCGGACGACGCGCATGTCCTCGGCGATCAGTACCCGGATCATGACGATGCACCTTCCAGCGCCGCCGCCCTGAGGTCGCGCGGGGTGTATTCGGGCGTTGGGGGGAGGACTGCTTCAAGGGCGAACCGGTCGTCTTCGAGGCCGTAGGCGAGTGAGCCGCCGCAGTCCTGCATCCGGGAGGCCAGGTCCTCCAGCCCCTGTCCACCGGGAGAGATTTCCGGGCGGAGGGCACGGTCGTTGGAAATCCTGAGCCGGAAGCATCCGTTCTCGAGCCCTGCGGCAATGGTGCACACGGTCGCTTCGCTGTGGCGGACGATGTTCGTGACAGCTTCGCGCAGCACCCAGGACAGGGTTTGCTCGGAACGGTTGTCCGGTGTGTCGGTGATGCGGACGTCGCACCGGGTGCCGACAGCTTCGAGCAGCCCGGTCGCGCTTGCGAGTTCGTGCTCGAAGCTGGAGCGCTTGGCGTTTCGTGCGATCGAGCGCATTTCGGCGAGCGCTTTCTCGGCGGTTGAGTGAAGTTCGCGCAGTTCGTGACGGGCCGCGGACGATGCGTCCGGGACCAGCTGCCGGGTGAGTTCGGCGCGCAGGATGATTGACACGAGGCTGTGGCCGAGACCGTCGTGCAGGTCGCGTGAGAGGTCCGCGCGGGCATCGGCGGCCGCGCGGCCGCCGATGTAGCTCCGGGCGTTGGCGAGCTCGCCGGCGAGATCGCTGATCCTGACCAGACTCTGCATCATCAGCCCGGAGAGCAGCATCACGACGGCGGCGTAGACGTTCGCTGTCCAGGTGGAGGCTGACCACATGATCGAAGCACGGCAGACGACGGCGAGGAAGAACAGCCAAGACCACGGCCCTCGGATCGAGATCAGCGCCGTCCAGCCCAGCAGGAGGTCTGCGCCCTGCCAGTGGTCGCCAAACCACAGGAACGGGGGCAGCGTCACTGTTGCTTGGAAGCCGAGCAGGCCGAACATGACAGTCGGGCGCAGTGCTGAGCGATTTCTGAGCGCGATGCCCGCGCAGAGGGTCATGGTCGCTGCGGTCATCAGGAACCATGCCTGGACCGCTGCAGAATAGTGGTGGCCCGTTGCCAGCGACCAGATCGTCGGCACCGACACCACCAGGGTCGCCAGCACTGTGGCACCGATGCAGGCGAGCACTACCGATCGGGCTGCAGTCGTTCTGCGCGCCTGTGGTCTCTGTGCCATTTTCGTAATCCGCCCTCGGGTGTCCGGACCGCTCGTTGTTCGAGGGGATCCCGTTGTGCCGGCAGCTGCTGGCTGCCAACTCCGGAACGATATCCGGGTTCTCCGCCGCCTACCTGATATCGGGTGAATAATCACCCGCGAGTTGTGACCGGGTTAACTATCAAGCGGGGAGAATTCTGCAGAGTGCTGGCATGCGGTGGACGAGTCAGTGCTACCGGAAAGCGGCGATCGGCTACTAGAAGGATTTTTTTCGGACGACCGAAAGTTGCTTTGTTGAGATCCTGAATTTCAGTCGCGGGGAACGAGTTGCAACGTGCACGCCGTGCCTGTGCCGGGCGATGGCCTGCTGTGCAGTGTGACGGGGATTCGTGCTGCCCGCCGGACATGACGGGCGGGCAGGCGCGGCCTGATTTACCATGCTGGTCGCGCTCTCGGGGAAGTTTTTTCGCGGGTGTGACGTCTGTCTGCAGCGTCCAAACCCGCCTGTTGGAGAGGCGGTTGGGCAAGGTGAAAAAGCTATCGGTCGATGAGCGGGCGGCAGGTCGTTCGCCGCGATCGGCTGTCTGGGCATGACCGTTTGACGAGGATCCACGCGTTGGCCGATGCGTACTGTGACCGGTACCCGCAGTAGGCTCGACAGTTTCGGCAGAATTGTGTCCTGCCGCGGTCGGACCTTGTCGGAATCGAGCATGGCCAGGCACCCGGAGACATACCGCAGGAGAGCGATTGCGCGCGCCGACAGCCCTGCTGTGGCGAGGAGATCGCGGCTGTTCAAGGGGATCGTGTCCGGTTCGTCGATATCCGGTGGACGTGACCGCTTGCGGGTGGTTCTGACGCGTGTTCTGGTCACACGGTCTCTGCCAGCCACTCGAAGAAGGCGATATTGTCGTGGTCCAGCAGGTAGTCGACCGGGGTCGGCTGCGCTGCCATCTTGACGATGACGACCTCCTTCGCCGGGGCGACGAACAGCCATTGGCCGTGGATGCCGATACCGCAGTAGGAGCCTCTGCCGTTCTGGTACCACTTGCTTCGGTAGCATCCTTCGCCGAACAGGCCGACGAAGTCGCCGCGCTTCCACGCTTCGGGACTGCCTCCCGTCGTGGTGTCGTGAACCCATGCTTCCGGCGCTATTTGACGGCCGTGGGCGCTTCCGCCCTGGCGCATCATCTCGCCGACGCGTGCGAGGTCGCGTGGCGTCAGCGAGATGCCGCCCGCGGTGCGGGCCGTGCCGGCTCGATCGACAGTGATGGCGGCGTCGGTGAGGGCACCGAGTGGCATCCACAGCTTTTCGGCGAACAGTTCTGATATCCGTGTGCCGGTGGCGCGTTCGAGCAGGACACCGAGGAGGTCGGAGTTCGGGGATCGGTACCGGAACGTGTCGCCGTGCGGCTCGGTACCGTGCTCGAGAGAGAGCAGGAACTCCTCCAGCCCTTCGGCATTGTCGCCGGGGTTCCACAGCGTCGCCCGGCGGTAGCGGGCGAACGCGCTTTCCGGATCGAGGTAGTCTTCCTCGAAGTCGAGGCTGACTGTCATGTCGAGCACTTGACGCACAGTCGCGTTTCGGTACGCGGAGCCGGTCAATTCCGGGATGTAAGCGGCTACGGGGGAAGCGGAGTCGAAGATCCCTTCGCCCTCGAGTATTCCGGCCAGGACCGCCGTCAGGGACTTGCTGACGGAGAAGGCGATGTGGCGGCTGCCAGGCAGCATGTGCGTTGCGAACCAGTCTCCGGCGAACCGGCCTCCCTTCATGACGGTCAGCGCGTCTGTATGGGATCTTTCGAGGAACGCTGCGACGGTTTCTGGCCCAGAGGGGAGCGGCACGGTTTCCTCGGACAGTGCGCCGAAATCGACTGGGGCGGTTTCGGCGAGGTCTGGCGAAGCTTTGATGAGCGCGCTGGGGATCAGTTCTCCGACGTTCTGGAACGACCATCGGGAGAATGGCGGCATGCGCCAGTTCGTCAAGGTGACGGTGCTGCGCAGGAATCCGAACTTCTGTTCGAAGTAGGTTGGATTGGACACTTCCGTCCTTTCGGGTCGGGCGTGTCGTCGGCGTGGATCAGCCGGCGGCGGAGCAGGTCACTTCGTGACCCGAAGTGTGAAATAGTTGCGGATGCTGTGTCCTGGTGTCGCGACCGTCACGTCCGGGGCGGTGACCAGGCTGAGGGCGACACCGGCGAGCGGGACGACGTCCTGGCGGTCCAGTACCGATTTCTGCGCGGCCTGATAATGGGCGCACCGCTGCTGCGGGTCGGTGGCCGCCCGGCCGGCGGCAAGCGCCGCCAGTCCCTCGGGATTATCCGATGCGGTGAGGTTGATTCCGCCCGACTGGTAGCCGGGACCGATCACCTTGGACAGCGAGATACTGGTCAGGGAGGCCGCGTTGACGTCGCCCATGAGGGTCATGTCCCAGTCTGCTTCGGGCTGCTGGATGGTTGTCGCCCAGGTGGCGTTGTCGATTTTTTTCAGGTTGACAGTGGCACCTGCGTCGTCGAGGGCTTTTTGGATGTACTCCGCGCCTTTCCCTTTGTCTCCGAACGACAGCGAAGCAGGGAATCTGATGATGGCTCCCTTGAGCGCTGCTGCTGCGGCGGACGGGTCCTGCACGGGGACCAGCGAGGGATCGTCGAGAGCGCAGGCATATGTTTTGGGAACGACCGAGTTGAAGACCGGACTCGCGTTGTTGGAGAACACCTTGTTGAACACGGTGCGATCGATGGCCTGCGCGACCGCTTTGCGCGCTTCCGGTTTGCCCGCGAAGTAATGTCCGGGGGCCTCATTGAACGCTATGTATACATTCGCCGACGTGATTTTGGCCTGGTGGTAGTCGCCTCGACCGGCGAACCGGTCGAGGGTGTCACCGGTGACCGCGCCGAGATCCAGATCTCCGGAGAGCAATTTGTTCGCGGTCGTGGACGGATCGGTGCTGATGCCGAAGACGAGCTTCGCGGACGGGACGCCCGCCAGCGGTGCTGAGTACCGCGGCCAGGCGATGTAGTCCGGGCGCAGGTCGTAGGTGTACTCCACCGCGGGCTTGACTCGGCCGAGGGTGTAGGGCCCGGAGAACGCGCCTTTGGCTGACCCGGCGGCCAGCGCGGCCTTGTCCGCGAGCCCAGCCGGGCAGATGATACCTGCTTGCGGGATCGACAGCGCTGCGGGAAAATCGCTGTTGGGCTGGGCCAGGGTCACGGTGACGGTCCCTGCCGCGTCGTCGGCGGTGATGGTCGGCTTCCCTGTTCCGAACACCTGGGAGGCGGAGGGGTGCGGCGGGGTTGTGGTCTTGTCCGCGTAGTAGTTCAACGAGTTCGCGACGGCGGTCGGGGTGATCTTCGTGCCATCCGCGCAGGTCGCGTCACGGCGAATGGTCAGCAGGTAGTCCGACGCCGAGCGCGTCTCCCATCCGGAGGCCAGACCTGGAATTGTGGTGCCGTCGAGATCCCGGTCTGTCAATGTCGCGAACAGAAGGTTCGCACCGACGTAGTCGTCCACCGCCGATCCGGCGGCAGGATCGAACGTCGACGGCGAGGTCGAGTACTCCAGGTTTAGCGGGCGGCCCCGCCCCGCGCCGTTCGGTCCGGCGGGAGAACCCGAACACGCGGCGATGGCCAGCGCTGCGCTGACGATAACGGCAGGCAGGACGAGACGTAGTGCCCGGCGGCATGTGCGGAAAAGCATGGTTCGCTCCTCAGGACGGCTCGCAGCGGATCCCCAAGTTCGGTCTTAGTGCAAAAATGATCCGAGTGTCGGTATCGGATCGACGAGATCTTCATGGATCAGCCGATCCTGCGTCGATTGTGTGGAGAATCCGCCGATCCGGTTCGCGTCTGCGTCGAAGGCGCGTCCGCAGAGGCGGCGCGCCGCTGAGTCGACAGGGCGGCAGCTGTCCCGATCAGGCTCGTTCCGAGCAGATAGAGGGACACGAGCCAAGTCGAACCTTCGCCCAGGGCGACCAAGAGGACAGCGATCGTTGGCGTCAGGCCGGCGACGATGGATCCGAGTTGTACTCCTATCGCGGTGCCGGTGACGCGGCGTCGGACCGTGAACATCTCGGTGTAGTACTTGCCTTGGACGCTGTACAAGACCGAAATCAGAAGGCAGACGACACTAATTGAAACGAATGTCAAGAAAAGGCTCCCCGTGTCGATCAGCAGGAAGAACGGGAATGCGAACGCGGCCATCGCCAGGGTGCCCGCGATGTACACTTTGGCCGCGCCTATCCGGTCTGCCAGCCGCGCGGTGAAGAAGAAAGGCGTGGTGACAATTTGCGCGATCAGGATGGCAGACAGTACGGCGGGCCGGTCCATCTGGAGGGTTCCGGTGGTGTGCGCGATGGTGAAGGTGATCAGGTAGGTCAGAGTCGACTGCGAGACATGCAGGAAGAAGACCGTCAGTACTGATCGCGAGTTCTCGCGGAATACGGCTCTCAGAGGTGCGGGATCCGGTGCCGTCGCGGCGGCGTGTGTGAAGGCACGGCTTTCCGGAAGGTTTCTCCGGACATAGATCCCGATGAAGACGATGACGAAGCTCACGAGAAACGGAATGCGCCACCCCCAGGCGAGGATCTGGCTGGTCGAGAGCAAAGCAGTCATGAGAAGCACCGTGACGGACGCGAGGATGTTGCCCGCTGCGGACCCGAACTGCAGCCACGCGGTGTATGCGCCGCGTTTGCCGGGTGGTGCGTGCTCAACGAGAAGGCTCGCCGCGCTGCCCCACTCGCCGCCGAGCGCGACTCCGTGGAAGAACCGGAGCACGACCAGCGCGACGGGCGCCGGCACACCGATGTCGTGATAGGTAGGCAGGACACCGATGAGCACGGTGACCACACCTACGACGAGCATCGACAGGACGAGAGCCGGTTTGCGTCCTCGGCTGTCCGCGATGCGCCCAAACGCCAATCCTCCCAGCGGACGGGCGACGAAGCCGACGGCAAAGGTTCCGAACGAGGCGAGCAAACCGGTGGTCGGCCCGAGAGCAGGGAAGAATAGCTTGTCGAAGACGAGAGCCGACATGGCGGCGTAGATGAAAAAGTCGTACCACTCGAGAACAGTGCCGATAAAAGTCGCGGCCAGAAGCCGTCTCCGCGCGGCAGGCGGCAGCTCGGCGGATTCGGTCGATGCATCGGGTGAAGTGGACATCGTCGGCCCTTCGTCGGTCGGCGGTGGTGCCGCGGGAATCTCGCGCTGCTGCCGGTCAGCCAGGAATGATCCGGAAGCGCAGGGTGCTGTGGCGTTCCGCGGCCTCGCTGCTGTCGTGCAGGGGTACTGCGCAACGCGGGTGAAGATCCTGGCAGTGCGTGACTTTAGGGCGACCGGATCGCCCAGGTGCGTCGATCGCGGTGGAATCGTCGTGCGCTAGTCGCTCACGTGCGCTACGAGCGGATTGCGACGCCGGCCCTGTCGGAGCGGCCCTATGGCAAACCAGCCGGATCGGTGCTGAGCAGACCCGAGACATCCGCGAACGGCGAAATCAGCGACTTCGTAAGGACCGGGTCCAGGCGACCTTGGGCGTCCACGAGAGCCTGGACCAAGGCCGACGTGATACGGCTGTCGGCAAAAGAACTGGATTCGGTGTCAGTCGCTCAATCGGTTCGGCTGAGACCTGCTGCGGCAGGAGTTCGTGCAACTGTGCCGGATGGAGGCTATGCCTCGCCCGTACGGTGTTGGCGCATCGTGGCTGAGCCGGCTGTTCTGTCGTGGCGTCAGTCCGAGAGCAGCGCTGCCTGGCGTGCGGTACATCGATTCCATGCGTATCGCGAAGCCCTTCCACCGACGTCGGGCACAGGTGTGCAATGCCGGCATCGTTCGAGCAGCAGGTCAACGGACGCGTGAGGCCCGGCCAACGGCACGCGCATCGTCTCGCCGAAGGTAGCGGGGCGCGCGTCGCCGAGTACAGCGGAAGTCATGCAATGAAATTATGGCGAGGCGTGTCCCGGCGCCAACACCGATACTTGCTATCTTTCATACCGTGGCGGCATGATGTCGCGGCATGAACCTGCATCGCTTGCGATACTTCCTCGCCGTTGTCGACGCGGGCACAGTCAGCGCCGCGGCGGATCGCCTTCGCATTGCGCAGCCCGCGTTGAGCAGGCAGGTCCAGACACTTGAGCGCGAACTCGGGCTGGAGCTGTTCACGCGGTACCGCAAGCGGCTGCAGTTGACGCCGGCCGGCGTTGAGGTGGTTCGGATGGCGCGCAGGTTCGTCGTTCAAGCAGACTACTTCTCGGATGCGGTGGCGAATCTTGCCACCGGGTCGGTGCGGCGGCTTTCGATTGCCGCAAGCGCTCCGATCGTCAGCGGTCTGCTGGCGCCATTCGTCGCCACGCTGCTCCCGGAAGACCCATTTATCGAGCCGAGATCCGCGGAGCACCTTGCGCTGGACGCCATGCTGCGCGGCGGCGTCGACGCGGTGATCTCCCCGGTTGGTCCGGCACCCGAGTTCCGCCGCAGAGTGGTCGGCCGAATGCCGTTGCGCGCGTTCGTCCAGGCGGATCACGCGTGGGCACAAGCGCGGCGGAAGGCCATCGGAGTCGCGGACCTGCTCGAGCATCCGCTCATCGCCAGTTCGGAGAAAGCGGTCGGCCGACGGTTACTCGACGCTGCCCGAGCGCGCCTTGGCCTGAGCTACCGGTCGATACGGGAGTGCGACGACAACAGCACGGCGATCGCGAATGCCGCAGCAGGAAAGGGCGTGGCGGTGCTGGCATCGCCGCCCGCTCACGGTGCTTATCCAGTCGATGTCTGGGAAGAACCCGACCGACCGGAAACGGCATTGGCCGTGCGGTTCTTCATGGCTTGGCACCCGCAGCACCACGCCCTGCACGTCATCGAGGACTTGGCAGGGCGGATCGAGTTGTTTTTCCTTCACCGTCACTGCGAGTTGCCGAGCAATCCATGACGCCCGAGCTCAGGCTGGATCGACCGGGGTCAGGCTGCCGACGCGTGCCTCGATCGCTTCTGCGGCTCTCAAACACACGTCTTCGTGGAATCGGCGGCTGAGCACCTGAACGCCGACTGGGCCGTGCGGGGTCAGCCCAGTCGGCAGGGCTACCGAAGGGAACCCGAGCGCGGCGGTCGCGACGAGGCTGCGCTGAGAGTCGATCATGCGGTGTTGCATGACCGTGTCGGCAGTCTGGTTCACAGCGATGGGAAACGGAGGCTCGTGGGAGACCGGCAAGATGACAAGCGGATAAACGTCGAGAAACAGTTGCCAAGCCCGGATGAGGGAGATCCGATACTGGAGCGCCCGCAGTATGCCTTCGGCGTCCAGTTGTGGGGCGTAGCGGAAATGCGCGTCGTAGTTGCGCCGTGCCCGTTCGTCGCCGAAACGTCGCAACTGCTCCTCCAGACCGAACCGGTCGACGTTGGGCACCAGCCGGTGCCAGAGGTCGGCCGCCTCGCGGATCCTGGGCAGGTTCACTTCATCGACCTGGTATCCAGCGTCGGCCAGGCATGTGCCTGCGGCAGTGACCGCATCTTTGATCTCTGGCTTGGCGTCGCCGAACGGGTCGGGACACACTGCCGCTCGGACTGGAGTGGGGAGCAGTGGTGCTTCCAACGGCGCGGGCACCCACAGCGCATCGCGGCTGTCGTTGGCGGCCATCGCCTCCAACCCGGCGCGCACGTCGGCGACGGTCCGGGCCAACGGCCCTTGCACTGCCATCAACTGAGAGGTGATCGGGGGGAGCGGTTCTGGCTTCGACAGGTGCGACGGAATTCGTCCGACGGTCGGGCGGAGGCCGACGATCCCGCACGCAAAGGCCGGGAATCGCACGGAACCGCCCAAGTCGTTTCCTTGCGCCAGCGCACACATGCCGGTAGCGATCGCTGCTGCGGCTCCACCGCTCGACCCGCCAGGCGTCAGCTGCCGGTTCCAGGGGTTCACGGTCGCCCCGTACAGGTCGTTGTCCGTGAACCAGTTGTGAGAGAAGGCAGGAGTGTTGGTGCGTCCGACAATGACCGCGCCCGCCTTGCGCAGGTTGGCGACGACCGGACTGTCCTCTGCGGCGACGTGGTCGCGGAACTCGACCACGCCGTCGGTGGTCGGATGTCCTGCTTGGTCCGAGTTCACCTTGGTGGCGACTGGGAGGCCGTGCAGCACTCCCAGCGCGCGGCCGCGGCGGAGCGCGCTGTCTGCGCGGTCCGCCGCGGCCAGTGCATGTTCCCCGTCGACTTCGACAAGTGCGTTCACGGCTGGGTTCACTTCCGCGATGCGGTCGAGAGCGGCCTGAACGACCTCCTTGCTCGACAGCGACCCGTTGAGGATCGCTGTCCTTGCCTCGAACGCGGTCAGCCGCCACAGCTGTTGGGCCATACCGGATCCTTTCCTGTGCATGCTGCCGCTATGTTGCGGAGGATTAAGTTGCAATCTTCAATCGTGCGGGTTGCCGCGGCAGACCGGCCGAGGTTGATGGCGAGCCCAAAAGAACGCACCCTGGGATCTGCGTGATAAGGGAAGCGGATAACCTTCTCCAAGATTTCCCCAGCGAAGCGCTCCCGCAACCGCAAGGATTCGGCAGTATTGGAAAACAGGACTCTGATGTCTTGTTCAGGGTAGCTCGCCGGGATCGTTTCGCCGCACAGCTCTGGGCGACGGTGGTGCTGTGTTTGTTGGCGATGGCGGGGCGTTGGAAGAAATCAGGGGAGAAGAAGGACTGTCGCATCCGGAGACCAGCAGGAGCTGCGTCGTAGCGAAATGCGAGTCGGCACTATTACTGACCGCCGCAAGTCCCAGTGGCCGTTGGCGGCACCTGGACGGCGAGCGCGACGCATCGTGCCGCGCCAGGTGCACTCACGGCTCCCGTCGTCAGAGATGTAATCGGTAGCTTGCGCTGAAACGGATCAATCCGAATCGGCGGCACGTCGGTAGCGATTCGCGAAATAACGCTCGACCACGACACGTGCCCGGTACAGGACAACCTCTCCAGTGTCCATGAGCTGGGCGTCGTCAACAGGCCGCAGGAAGTAGTTGAAGGCCGACCCCCGCTCGAGATACCACCAGAACCTGGCATCGTTGGCCAGGGGTGGTGGCAGATACCACCAAGTCTGGTCTGCCCGGTCGCAGAGCCAGCGACGCCTGTGGTCGTGGAGCTGGCAAAGCGCGTTCCACCGTCGTTTCCTCAGCGTGCTGGTGCGCGAAGTGGGCAGCATGGCGATCGCGGGACCATTGCAATGCGAGCAGACCTGCTCGTATCCGCGACTGTTCAGGCTGAACATCCTGCGGTCGTACGGTCTCGGCGCGATGAACGACCGGATTGCCGCCGGTGTCGGCTTGGCCGCACGCCCTTCAATCTCTCGAAACACTCTCATTTCTGTCCGCCTTTTCTGATTTGCCGCGACGCTCCCCGCCGGGACGTGGGCGGGCACTCAGGTTCAACGCCGGGCCGGAGAAACATGAGGCGGCAGTAGTCAAGTCGGCATTGCCTGACAGGTCCGGCAACACTCGATGCGGAAGACGGACGGGCCGACGGCAGTCGAAGCGAGCAGTCTGACTGCCGAACGGATGCGGCACCAAGTGGAACTGGCGCGGAATCCTGCCGCCCTTGCCTTCGGTCAGCGGTGCTGATGCCTGCATAGGGGCCGCGGGCAGACTCGACGAGACGACTGTTCCGGTGACCAGCATCCGGACACTGCAACGAACGAGTTGCGCTTCGAGCGGCCCGCAGGGCGTAGCGTGACTCCAAAATGAATCCAGTCCGTTGAGCGCGCCGACAACAAAATTCAGATATCAGAACACTAGCTAGCTCAGTATACGCAGACGTGCGGCTGGCTTTAGATTGGTTATCAATCAGCCGGAGAAACTCGTTTCGATCGAATAATCCGCCGATTGTGCGTGAGATGGATCATCTGAGTGGCGGGACTCGCGCTCCGGGTGCTTGGCTTGGGCCCGAGCCAAGCACGTGTGGCAACAGGTCGGCGGACATCGTGGCCGGTGAGGAAATGAGAGTTCATGCCAGGAGGGAAGAACCGGTCAGCGCTCCCTTCAGCTCTCGCAGCCTCCCGCCTCTCGGTTTCCTGCTCGGCCGCGGCAGTCTCGGGTGCCGTGCGGGTCGGCTCGAAGACGAATTTGCGCGAGTCCGATGAAGGCCAAGATGTGGGTTCTGCCTGTGCGCACGAAGGGTTTCCGGGTGGGAGCCGAAGGCCGAACACCGCCAGGGTCCCGAGACAGGCTGGCGTGCGCCTTCCTGTGCTGCGAGGGGAGGGGGTCAGTCGATGCAGGCTCTCGCTTCAGTCATCTGTTGTGAGGCCGGTATCAGTCACCGACGCGTGCGGTTCGTGCTGTTCATCGTCAGGCCGGTCTCCCCTGAAGCGATGTGTGCTGATCAGAGGTGACAGCAGCGATGTCTTTCGGGCGGCCCGTTCGATCCGTCTGATCGAGTTCACCATTGCGGACGTCGAGGTGCGGCCGTCTGTTCGGTCGCGGGGGTGTGCGTCCACCCGCGTCGATTTCGCCGAGGCTGTCGTCGTCGGCAGGCGGGGCAACGAGAGCGCCTGCGGAAGGATGGCCGGCAGTGCCTAAGTTTCACTCGGATGCGCGACCAGTTCTCGGCTACCTGGAGAATCCTGCGCTCGCCCGCGCCAGTGCCTGGCTCGTCGGTCGGCACATCTCCGTTGTCAGGCACCGGCCTGACTCCACAGCGCTGAGAGTGCCTGCGCGCAAACGCTTCTACCTCATCGACCGACGTCCGCAGATCGTCCGGACCGCGGCGGCTCTGCCGTCGCCGCGAAGCGAGTCCTGGCGGTTGACAGTGACTGCCGAATGGTGGATCCATGATCCGTACCTGCTCCTGGCGACGGCGCCCAGCGACGCGCCACTTCATGTACGTCACGACGTCGGACGAACAGTCAACATTCTCGCTCGAGCTAGCAGCAGTCAGGAGTTGCTCGCGGTCCGACGCTTTGTCGAGGAGCAACTTCACGGCAGCACCGTCAGCACCACGGCGGGATTCGCCTGGCGCCTGACCACGGTTCGCGCCGATGCGTTGCCGGTTGAGAGTCATTGGAGAGATGAGGTGGATGCCTGGTTGCATTACCAGCTGGCCGATTCGGATTTCGACGGTCCGAGCGCTGCTTCGTCATGATGCGCCGGGTATCTGATCGCCAGCCGGAAGCAGCTTGCCAGGCGGTGGTGAACGAGGATGCGCGCTGTCATAGGTAGCACGAATGCCGTCGGCGTTCGGCACCGTGTCGGGGCTGTACGACCGAGTCGGACGCACGTGCTCGGCAAGTCTTCGGCCGGGTTTCGCTGCCATCGTCGGATTCGGGGACAACGCTCGGCACCGGTTGTAGGCGATCGCAGAACGCCGGACTTCGGTGCCTGGCCGAACTCTGACCAGTCTGAATCCGGCGACGGCTGCAGCTGCGGCCGTTTCAGCGTTACCACACTAGGTTGACCCGCCGACTGCCGCGCTGGTGACGTGGCAGGTACCTCGGGCTGCTGCGCTCTGGCCGGTAGCGTCTCGGGCGTCAGGAGCGGCCATGCCGTGCGAGTCGGCCTTCGACCGTTCTTGTTGCTGCCGAAGCTCCTGGAACATTCTGGCGACTCAGTTCTTCCCGGGTGCGAGAACGTGGCCGAGAAGTACGCGCTAGCCGGCCAGGCGGACCGGGGGCGGCACGTCCCGCGGCACCTGCCCCCGCTGCCGCTGTATCCCGCTCGTCCGGGCGGTGCCGCTGCCGAGCGAATATCGGAGCGGAAGTCTCGCGCCGGATACGTGACACGACGGTCTTCTTCGTGTTGCTGAGTCGCGCCAGCGCATTGAACGGGACAGCAGGTGTCGGAGCCGAGAGGGTTCGGCACCTGCCGCTCGTGGCGACTCCCAGGAACACGTTCGGCGGATTCTTCCAATCGAAACCCTTCAAGCGGCTGATTCCATGATTTTCTGGCTGCTGGCCTGGAGTTTCGGAATGATCGCCCTGCCGAGGCTAGTGCGCCAACTAGCCACAAGGTGCGTGGCGGCTGCGGTGCCGTCGGGCGGCTCGTTTGTTTCGCGCGATCTGTTCTGGAGCTTGCGAATGTCGACACCTCTTCTCGTGCCACAGCTGCGGAGAAGGCGGCTGGGGGTGATTCATCTGGTGTTCTTCACTGTTGCGGCGTCGGCGCCGCTGACCGTGCTCGGCGGCGGTGTCACGACGACATTCGCGGTGAGCGGTGTCATGGGCGTCCCGTTGTCATTCCTCCTGATGGCCGCCGCGCTCGCGTTGTTCGCGGTCGGATACGCGGCGATGAGCCGCCACGTTGGAAATGCCGGTGCCTTCTACTCGTACCTCGCCCAGGGACTGGGGCCGCGCTGGGCGGTAGCCGGATCGTTCGTGGCGCTAGTGGCGTACATCGCCATCGGAGTCGGTCTCTACGGGCTGTTCGGGGAGTCGTTGGCCGACTTGGCGATGCGCGTCGGCCTCGACCTGCCGTGGTGGTCGTTTGCGCTGCTAGCGCTGCTGGCCTCCGGCACGCTTGGTGTGCTGCGCGTCGATCTCAACGCTGGCGTGCTCGCAGTTCTCCTGGTCGCCGAATGCGCTGTGGTTGCCGTCTACGACATTGGTGCCATCGCCCACCCCGTCGGCGGGGAGATCTCCTTCACGGGGTTGGACCCTGCCGCGTTGTTCGTTCCCGGTGTCGGCGCGGTGCTCGCGTTCACGGTCGCCGGCTTCATCGGCTTCGAGTCCAGTGCGATCTACAGCGAAGAGTGCCGCAATCCACGCGTCACTGTCGGCCGGGCCACGTTCGCGGCGCTCGCGTTCACCGGGCTGTTCTATGGCCTGTCCGCATGGGCGATGACCGTTTCGGTCGGCACCGCAGGACTTCAACAGGCCGCCGCGAAGAACGGACCCGGTCTGGTATTCAGCGGCCTGGCCCAGCACTGGGGTGCTGCCGTCGCCGACATCGCCAGCGTGTTGTTCCTGACCAGTGTGTTCGCTGCGATCGTGAGTTTTCACAACGGAGTGGCCCGCTACCTTTTCGCGTTGGGGCGCGAGCGGGTGCTGCCTTCGGCGTTCGCGCGGGTCGGTGTCCGTTCCGGCGGGCCGGTGGTCGGTTCGGCGGTCCAAAGCGCGCTTGCGCTGCTCGCGGTGCTGCTGTGCGCGCTCTTCCAGGTCGAACCAGTTCTGCAGCTGTTCACGTGGGGCAGCGGGCTTTCCGCAGTCGGGGTCGTCGCGCTGATGGCTGTCACCTCGGCGGCGGTGATCGGATTCTTCCGAGATCGGCCGGGCCGGGCCAATTACTGGCAGCGGCTCGTCGCACCGGCAGCTGCTACCGTATTGCTCACGTCGATCGTGGTGCTGCTGATCGCGAACTTCGACCTTATGCTGGCTGTCCCGCCGAGCGATCCGCTCCGCTGGATCGTACCGGGAGCAGTGCTGGCGGCCGCGCTCGCGGGGCTGGCGCGGGCCGCGCGTCTGCGCGGCCGCCACCCCCGTGCCTATCGGATGATAGGCCAGATCGCGCTCGCCCCGGATCCGGAAGAGCCGGTGATCCAACTCGGCCCCGAACCGCGTCGGCACAGGCGTTCGCGATGAGAAGAGGTTTTTCGCGGAAGGGGGCTGTGTGTCGATGCCTCATCGGATGCTGGCCAAGCAGATGTTCCTGATCTTGCACGATTCGTTCACCGGGCGCCCGGCAGCAGGTCCGGAGCTGCTGCGATGCGGGGTAGCGGCTGCTGCGCTTGCCGATCTGATCCTCGCTCGCTGCCTCGTCCTCGAAGACGGCCACATAGTCGTCTCCGGATCTCGCCGCGACCCGGTTGCCGACGAGATCGGCGCGTTCGTCGTCGAGACGGTCCGGCGTCAGAAGAACGCGTATGCGGTCCGCGGCTGGGTTGAAGCGCTTGGCAAAACCCTTTTCGAGCTGATTGCCCGCAGCCTGGTCGATGACGCGGTCGTGCGGCGAGAGCCCGGCCGCCGCCGTGTCCTGCGCCGGACGCCCGACAGGTTTCCAGGGGCTGATCTCAGACAGGCCATCGGTCCTCGGCTGCGGCTCGAGCGCATGCTGCGGAGCCCCGGCGAACCCGAGATCGGAACCGTCGCGCTGACAGCGATTGTCTGCGCGCTGGGCATCGAACGGGTCTTGAACGACGGGGGAGACCAAGCGGATTGGCGCAGTTCTGTCGAGTTGGCCGTGCAATCGCTGCCGGACGAGATGCGCGGGTTCGTGACCGGAATCGAAGCCGCCAGTGCGGCCCTTTCGCTCAAAGTCCGTCGCTGACCAAGAATCTACGGAGGACACCCAGTTGGAGCTGTGCAGCCAGGGCGTATTCGGCGGCCTAGCAGCGAACGCTGACGGCGATGTCGGCAAGGCCAACCGGATCAGCAAGAAAGGAACGACGGCAGAACCCAAAGCGCCCGAACTCCGCCACAGGTCTTGCGAATCAGGCAGTATTGCCGACAAGTACGACTCAGGCCCTGCTCCAGCCAGGACTCGCCACGCCGCGGGATCCGTTGCCGGATGAGCGGAGGGCCCGGATGAGCGGACGCAGGCGTTGTCCGCTCGATCGAAAACTGGCCCGGCCTGTCGCCGAACAGCAGCAATGGAGGTAGGTCATGCAGCACGACGAGGTGCGCTCCGCGCTGACCGCGCCGGGGGCGCCGTTCGAGATGGTCGAGGTCGAAGTCCGCGGGCTGACGCTGCGGGCTTGGCGCCACTCCCCGCCGACATTGCGGGCAATCGTCGAACGAATGCCCGTTCATGCACGGCGGACCTTCCTCGTCCACGGCGGCCAACGCATGGCCTACGGCGAGGCACACAAGCGGATCGCTGGGCTGGCCTGGGCCTTGGTGCGAGACCAAGGGATCAGGAAAGGCGATCGGGTCGCGCTGGCGATGCGCAACATGCCCGAGTGGCCGATCGCGTTCCTCGCGGCCGCATGCGCCGGCGCGGTCGTCGTACCGCTGAACGCGTGGTGGGAAAGGACGGAACTGGAATTCGGCCTGCGCGACAGCGGCGCGAAAGTCCTCATCGCCGACTCTGAACGCTACTCGCGCCTGGACGGTGGGCTGACTGTGCCGACTTTCGTGGCGCGCCCGACCGGGCCGCTGCCCGAAGGAGCGGTCGACCTCTCGGCCGTCGGCACAGCTGACGGATTGCCGGCGGTTTCGCTGGAGCCCGAGGACGGTGCCACGATCTTCTACACTTCAGGCACGACCGGGACGCCGAAGGGTGCGTTCGGAACACATCGCAACATTTGCACCAACGTGATCTCCATCGGTTATGCGGCAGCCCGTTCTCAGCTGCGCGAGGGAAGGAGCCTCGCTGAAATCGCTGCACCGGCGCCGCCGGGAGTGTGGCTCTTGGGAGTCCCGCTGTTTCACGTCGTCGGCTGCCATTCGGTACTGCTGGCTGCCGCGAACGCGGGCGGGACGCTCGTGCTCATGCGGAAATGGGACCCGACGGTCGCCTTGGAACTCGTCGAACGGGAGCGCATCACGACATTCACCGGCGTACCGGCGATGGTCGCGCAGCTGCTCGCGCACCCCGATTTCGCCGAGCATGACACCGCCAGTCTCACCGGGCTCGGCACCGGCGGGGCGGCCGCACCTCCGGTGCTGGCCGGGCGGATGCACCGCCGACTGCCCAGTACGGTGCCGGCGAATGGCTATGGCCTCACAGAGACTTCCTCGATGACGACGAGCAACCGCGGGATCGACTACCTCCAACGCCCCGACAGCGTCGGCCAGCCAGTGCCGGTCTGCGAGCTGCGGATAGTCGACCCGTCAACCGGCGAGAGGCTGCCGAACGGCGAGGTCGGCGAGCTGCGGATCAGAGGCGTGAACGTCGTGGCCGGCTACTGGAACCGCCCGGAAGCCACGGCAGCCGCGATCACCGACGGCTGGCTCCACAGCGGCGATCTGGCCCGGATGGACGACGACGGCTTCGTCTACGTCGTGGACCGCGCCCGGGACATGCTGATCCGCGGAGGCGAGAACATCTACTGCGCGGAAGTGGAGTCCGCGATTCACGAGCATCCCGACGTTGTCGCCGTCGCAGTCATCGGCATTCCCGACGCGATGCTGGGGGAACAGGTCGGTGCGGTCGTCCAGGTCGGAGCTGGCACTGCCCTGGACACGTCGGCGCTGCGGGAATTCCTCTGCGGACGCATCGCGAAGTTCAAGATCCCGGCACAGGTCTGGGTGCAGGAAACCCCGTTGCCGCGCAACGCCGCAGGCAAGATCGCCAAGACCGTGCTGCGCGCCCGGCAGTTCCCCGGGGCCTAGGACGTCGATACCGAGATTGAGCATTCCGAGCAAGCCAAGAACCACGCTAATGCACACCTGTCATGCCGGACCCGGCGTAGATCGAATCGCTGCCGCTCGTAGCGTCGCATCCCGGACGGGTGTTGCACGCCATGAATGCGGCCGGAGAGCGCATCAGACGAAATAGAGCTGAGTTGGTCAGCACTGTCTCCGGTGGAGATGCACCTCCGGTGGCTAGTTCAGCAATGCGCACACCACGAGGGTGACGATGGCGATCCGGGTGCTTCCTGCGCGTGTGGGCTGCACGAGAATCTGAACAACCGCATTGATCATCATGACATTGAGCACGACGTGGCGGTCGACCGTTTGGTGCGAGGCCACACCGGCGAGAAACAAGACGCCGACGTAGTACGCCAGCCCTGATCCGGAACCGCTGGCGCGCGCGGCTGCGGCGAGAACGCTCCATGATGCTGTTCTTCCCGCCCGCCTGGTAGGCACCGGGCGACCTCCTTTCGCATGCTGCTCGTCCAGTCTGGCCTGCGCCTTCTCGAACTCAGGTTCGTCAGGCGGCGGGCGAAGCGCCGATGGCGAGCCGCCGTACGGCAAGTTCTGCGAGCAGCGCTGCTGCGTCGGCGAGTACCGCGTCGTCGAAGACTGCGCGTGGTGAATGGTTCGCCGATGCCTGCTCCGGGTCGCCGACTGCCGCGCCGAGGAACAGAAACGCGCCAGGAACCCGGTCCAGTACGCGGGAGAAGTCCTCCGAGCCCGCCATCGGACGTGGAAGCTCGACGAATCGTTCCTCGCCGAACACGTCGCGGACGGTCTCGGCCACCAGTCGGGCATCTTCGTCGTGGTTCGCTGTGACAGGATACCCGGCGTCGCAGTTCGTCTCGAGGTCAATACCGTGCGCTGCCGCGATCCCGGCGCACGTGCGTTCGGCCCGCTCCAGCACCCGTTCCCGGGCCGCCGGACTGAACGAGCGAATCGTAGTGTCGAAGACGACGTCGTCGGGAATGACGTTGCACGCGGTGCCGGCGTGGAATGCGCCGACGGTCACGACGACCGGATCGAACACGTCGAAGCCCCGTGTCACCATGGATTGCAAGGCCAGCACCATCTCGCATGCGGCCGGAATCGGGTCCTTCGCACGGTGCGGACGGGAACCGTGCCCTCCCGCGCCGACGACCCGCACGGTGAACTGGTCAGCGGCCGCCATCAGCGGTCCCGGTCGGGAGGCGAACATTCCGGACGGGAGATCCGCGGCAGTCACGTGGAGGCCGTAGGCGGCGTCGGCCAACCGTCCCGCCGCCGCAAGCACTCCTTCTTCGATCATGTGCGCGGCACCGTCTAAACCTTCTTCGCCCGGCTGGAACATGAACACGACGTCGCCAGCGAGGTCGGCCTGCCTGGCGCTGAGGAGCCTCGCTGCGCCGATCAGGCCAGCGGTGTGCAGATCATGGCCACAGGCATGCATGACGCCGTGGTTGCGGGAGGCGAACGCGAGTCCGGTGCGTTCGAGGACCGGCAGTGCGTCCATGTCGCCGCGCAGCAGGACGACCGGACCGGGTGCACCGCCTCGCAGCACTGCGGTGACGGAACTCAGCGCCGTTCCCCGGGTGATCTCCAATGGCAAGCCGTCCAGGGCGGCGAGCACCGTGTCCTGAGTGCGGGGGAGGTGCAGCCCGATTTCCGGGAAGCCGTGCAAGTCGCGGCGGATTTCGGCCAGATCGTTCTGCATCGCCGCCGCGTCTGCGCGAAGACTCATCTGGCTTCACTCCTGGTGGGTCGAGGGTCGAGACGTCGTCTTCCTGATCATCGACGCCCACGACGGCCAGGGCGCCGGAATTGTTGAAATCGGGTCGAGTTGGGGCGTAAATTCAAAGAATCCGCCGACTCTGGGAATGGGTTTGCATCGGTTTAGGGACGTCTGCAACTGCGCGGCGGTGCCGATTCCTTGGCGTTGTCGGGCGATTGTCGTCGAAGGCGAATGGCGACCGGTCGGACCGAGGCAAGGCGGGAGATGCTCTGAGAAAAAACTCGATCCGGGACGCGCCCGCGATCGAGGGGCGGACGCGTCCCGGGCCGTCGCGATGGAGCAAGCCGCCGTCTCCCTGCAAACGTCAGGGGCACGTATTTGACTGACCGTCCTGACTTGTCGAGCAGTCAGCTCGACCGGGAGCAGGGTGAGCGGCCCGCCTGCTGCGGATAGCCAGGGACGGGGGTGGCGAGGGAGCTCTTGAGCGCAGCGATCTGGTATGCCGAAGGCCGGCACGCGACGAGGTTCAGATCGGCAATATCCCCGGCTGCCGCGCACATCCGGGTGTCCGGCGATGTGGTGCGCATCCGGCCCGCGTCTTCGATCCGGTCAGGAGGCACCTGTATTCACAATGTCGCCGTCACCGGCGTCCCCGTCTAGCGTGTGGAGGAGGTGCGGTTCGACCCGGCCCGGCGCGGGTCGGCGCAGGGCCGGGAGGGCGCGCGTCGCTGGTGCCCTCCCGCGAGCGATGGGCCGGCGCTGTCGGCAAGGACGCGGGGCGAGACGTACGTCCGGATCGCGGACGCGTCGTGTTCGGCCACGAGCCAGCGGCCGAGACAGGTTTCCAGGTCGTGGTGAGACTGGGTGAGTGGGTGCATGCGGAGGTCGCAGCGTCCAGCGGTATGGCCGATGTCGGCGGCAACTCGGGTCGTCGGTCAGCGCCAGAGCGACGGCCGGCAAGCGGCCGGGCGCGCAGTCGGTTTCGACGAATGCGAGCACCGGGAAGCTGCGTATGCTGGCTCCCTGGTGAACGGAAGGCCAAGCGCCGCGGCCCCCGGTCAGGCGCTGTCGGCGACGGGCGGCCGGCACCGCGCTCGTTCCAGCGGTCGCACCGATCGACGACAATGGTGCGAGTGGATCTGCTTGCAGGGAGTTGACGAGTTTCAGATCGACCTCTGCGGGAATCCGGCGGAGCTTCGCCGTTGCTTCGATGGCCGTGCCGAGGGTTCGACCACCTGATTCCCGCCGCTTCCTGGGTCGTGCGCCGATCCGCAGGTGAAACCCTGTGCGCCCTTGGCGGGACATCTTCCCGCTTCGTCAGCCTCCCCGGTGAATACATCTCTGCCGTTGCTCTGTTAAGACACGCCCCGCCGGCGAAAGACTGCGGCGCGCCAGGCGCCGTGGCGTGCGGCTGGTCGGTCAGCAGCACGCCACGACGAACCGTTCGACCGGCAAGACGGAACCCGGTCGTGCCGAGCATCGAACCGCGGTTGCCGCCGCTCCGCCGAGAATCGAGACCCGGGGCGAGCCGGAAACGGCATCGCATAGCCGGCCCATTCGCCGGTGTGGCGTCCGGTTACCGCCCGTCGCCCCATACGGTGTTGCCGCTCGCTGTGCTGGCCGGATAACTCTGAACCACATCCCAGTGCTCGGCGATCCTGCTGTTCTGGTCGAAGCGGAAGATGTCGATGGACCCGCTTCCGGTGTTGTCCGGGTTTCGCTTGTAAGTGTGCACCGCGACCAGATTGCCGTCGACGATCGTCCGAGGGAAGAGTCGTTTGGCGTCCCCGGTCAACCGCTCCGATCGCGAGAAGGCCGATGCGAAGGCCGCACCGCCGTCGGCCACGCGCGGATTGTGCTGGATGTACTCGTCCGCGACGTGGAGATCGACTGCGGTTCTCGCGTTGGCCTGGTTGAACGCGAGATCCAGGAATCCCAGGGCGGCTTTGCGATTCTGCTCCCGGCGTTCCGGGGCGAGATCGGGACCGGCGTCTACCGGGCCGTCGAACATGGTGTGACCGCTGGCGGACTTGTCGGGCACCGGCTGCACCGCGTCCCAGTGCTCGACGATCTTCCCGGTGCTGTCGACGCGGAAGATGTCCATGATCGCAACGGCCGAGACATCCGGGTCCCCGCGCTGTTCCGCGTGCACGAGGACGAGATCTTTCTCGGCGAGGACCCGGTGAATGGTGTAGGAGACTGCGGGCGCAGAAGAGAAGTATCCAGCGAACGCGTCTTCGAAAGCCTTCGGCCCGTTGCCGACGCCCGGATTGTGCTGTACGTAGGACTGGCCGAGATGCCGGTCGGCTGCTTCGGCGACCTTCTTCTCCACAAAAGCCAACTGGTAGAACGAACGTACCGTCGCTGCGGGATCTATTTCTGAGGCTGCCGGAGCGGCTTCGGGTGCTTGCGTGCACGCGGCCAGCGCGAAGGCAGTGGTCGCGAGCGAACTGGCGATACGAACCCGTTTGCTCCGGGCGAACAACGAAAAGCGGGAGGTGCTGCGAGTCACCGTTTCTCCTGAGATAAGGTTCCGAGTCGGCCGGGATCGGTAAATCCGCTGATTCGAAGCGAGGTGCCGACTTTCGGAGGCTACCGCAGAAATCGGACAATCCGTCGACCTCGGGCGCTCTTCGACAGCAAATCGACAGGCGCGGGGGTAAGTCGCCCTCGATATCGACGGCCGGCAGAAAGCAGCGCCGGCTGGGTTTCCGGGGGAGTCACTCCGTCGGAGCGGAAAGGAGTTCGGCGGCGGTTTCGGGGTCATAGCCCAGCTGAGCGAGAATTTCCGGGCCGTGTTGCCCGAGAGTCGGCGGGGCGGTGCGTGGCATCGGCCGCTCGCCGTCGAAGGTCAGCGGGATCGCGATTTGCTCGAGTGCCCCTGCTTCCGGATGTTCCACGATGCCGACCATCCCGAGAGCCGCAGTATGCGGGCAACGGTAGACCTCGGCGATCGTCCGGACCGGCGCGGCCGGTACGGCGCGCGCACGGAGCACGCCGAGCCAGTGCCCGGTGGGCCGACACCGCAGTACGCGGGAGAGCTCCCCGGTGACCTCTCGTCGATGCTCAACCCGCCCGGAGTTGACGGAGAACCGGGAGTCTGCCGCCAGTTCGGGCAGAGCCAGCGCCGCGCACAGGCTCTGCCACTGGACGTCGTTGCCGACCGCGATGACGAGGTGCCCGTCGGAGGTCGGGAAAGCCTGATAGGGCACCAGGCTGGGGTGGCCGGATCCGAGACGGGGCGGATTCTCGGCAGTGGCGAAATATCCGGTGGCGAACCCGCCGTGGAAAGCCAATTGCGACTCGTACAGAGAGGTGCAGACACTGGCACCGTGCCCGGTCCTCTCCCGGTCCACCAGCGCGGCGAGAACGCCGCTGAGGCCCCACATCGCCGCGCCGAGGTCGCCGAACGCGAACCCGGCCTTGACTGGCGGGCCGTCCGGCTCGCCGGTCAAGGACATCAGCCCGGCGGCGGCCTGAACGACCATGTCGTACCCCGGCTCGTTGCGCATCGGCCCGGTCTCGCCGTACGCGGAGATGTGCAGCGCGACGAGCCGCGGGTACCGCGCGACGAGGTCGGGCCCGTGGAAGACCCGGGCGAGCTGGCTGCCCGGGCGGAAGTTGTCGATGACGACGTCCGCGCGTTGGAGCAGCCGGTGGACGACCTCTCGTGCTGCTTCGCCGGAGAGGTCCAGGGCGATCGATCGCTTGTTGCGGTTGACGGCCAGATGGTAGGTAGCGTCGGAACCGCGGAAAGGCGGGCCCCAATGCCGGGTCGGGTCGCCGTCGCTCGGGCGTTCGACCTTGATCACGTCTGCGCCGAGATCCGAGAGCGCTTGGCTGACGTAAGGTCCGGCGAGGATCTTCGAAAGGTCCAGCACCCGAAGACCGGCCAGCGGTGCGCGGGCGGTCATGCGCCCGCCGTCGGCAACGGGAATCCGGTGATCGCGGGCAACGCGTTGAGCGCGGCGACAGGAGCTGTTTCGGGGATGAACAGGCGCTCCAGGTAGGCCTGGGCGAGCAGGAGCTTCCGCTCGCTGCCGGTGTGCTCGGCCTCCCAGCAGGCTTGCTCGACCAGGAGGGTCGCCATGACCGCCTGAGCGAGGGCCTCGGTGTAGTCGCCGACGCCGAGTTCCTGCTGCGCGCGATCTCCTTCGAGCAGTTTGTCGCCTCGGCCGCGCAGATCGCGCCAGTGCTCGACCAGGCAGTCGGCGTGCGGAACAGCCGCAGGAGCGAGGCGGCCGAGGTAGCGGTCGGCGAGTACGTGATGCGAGTTCTGAGATGCCATGCACCGCAACACGTCCAAGGCGACGACGTTGGAAGCGCCCTCCCAGATGGAGCCGAGGTGGGCGTCTCGGACGAGGCGCGGGCTGACCGACTCTTCGATGTAGCCGTTTCCGCCCTGGACCTCCATCGCCTGCGCCGTCACCCACCGACTGCGTTTGCACACCGAGAATTTCGCGATCGGCGTGAGCACTCGGGCGGAGACCCGGGACAGCTCGTCGCCCTCGTCACTGCCCTGGAGGCAGTCGCCGATCTCCAAGACGAATCCCAGTGCAGCTTCCGTGTCGAGTTGCAGGTCGAGCAGGGTCCGGCGCATGAGGGGCTGGTCGAACAAGAGCTTGCCGAACACCGCTCGCCGTCGGGCGTAGCTGAGAGCCTCGTGCACGGCGCGGCGCATCAGTGCCGTGGAGCGCATGACGTTCGAGACACGGGAATGGTTGACCATCTCGAGCATCTGCTGGATGCCGCGGTCGAGCTCTCCGACCGGGAGGGCGTAGGCGTCGGCAAGGGCAACTTCTCCGCTGGCCATCGAGCGGGTGCCAAGTTTGTCCTTGAGCCGATCGATCCGGTAGCTGTTGCGGGTGCCGTCCGGCCGAAGCCGGGGCATCAGGAACATGCCCAGGCCGCGGGTTCCTTCGCCTTGGCCGGGCACCTGCGCGAGGGTGAGGATCACGTCGGCGGTTACGTTGGAACAGAACCATTTCCGGCCGGACAGCGTCCAGTGGTCGCCGTGGTCGGTGGCCAGGGTGGCGGTCTGCGCGAGGTCGGTGCCGCCGCCGATCTCGGTCATGAACATGGCACCCGTGGAGTGCGTCTGCGGATCGGTCGAAGTCAGCGCCTCGATCCAGGTGCGATGTGTCTGCGGGTCGAACATTTCGAGCACGCGCGCAGCCGAATCCGTCATGTTGATCGGGCAGCCCAGGCCGTATTCGGCCTGCGAGAACACATAGGACAGAGCGTATTTGACCACGTGCGGCGCGGGTCCAGGCCAGCCGAACAGCCCGCGGTGCGAGAGTGCGGCGAGCCCGAACCGGCAGAAGCCCGCGTCGGCCAGCCGGTCGTAGGCAGGGTGGAAGTCGACCTCGTCGATCCGGTCGCCGAGCGGGGAGTAGGGCCGCAGCGTCGGCGGATTGGCTTCCGCATGCGCGGCGAGCCGGTCGAGCGGCCCGGCGGCGAGCTCGCCGAGATCGGCTAGCAGAGGTTCGAGGAGGGCGCGGTCGCGCGGACCGAGATAACGGTCCAGGAGCGGCCGCAGCGCTGGATCGAGGTCGGCGAAGTTCACGAGCGTCCTTTGCGGAGCAGGCGGGAGCGGTTGGTCGCGTTCTACTCTCGCACCGCAGCCCAAGCGTGGTCCAAGACGAATAGTCGTGCCGGGCGAGTCGATTCGCGGCTTAATCGAGCGGCCGGAGCGTCCTCTTCGCGACCTCCAGCACCGCACGCAGCACTTCGGATTCCTCGGCCCGGCGCCAGACCAGACAGACCGGCAGCTTCGGCGCTTCGCCGGCTAGCGGCACGAAGGCGACGCGGTCGAGCCGGATCGAGCGGGCCGCCTCCACGACCAGGGCGATCCCGACTCCGGCTGCCACCAAGGCCAGCAGGCTGAACGAGTCCGGTGCCTCCTGCGCGATCGCCGGGCTGAAACCGGCCTCCAAGCACGAGCGGACCGACAGTTCGCGCACTTCCGAGCCGCGTCCTGACGGGAACGCCACGAACCGTTCGCCGGCAAGCTCTTCCAGCCGGACTGACTTGCGCGCAGAGAGCGAATGCGTGGTGGACACGGCGAGCATCAACCGGTCCTGGCGCACCAATCGTGTGTGCAGCCCCCGAGCGCTCGGCACCGTCGCGAAACCCATGTCCAGGACTCCTGCTCCGACTCGGCTGACCGTTTCCGCCGAGTAGTGCGGCCCGTGCAGGGACAGCTCGACTCCGGGCAGTTCCACCGCGACCGCCTTGGCCAGCAACGGCAGCAACACGGCGCTGCTTGTGCCGGCGAATCCCAGCGACACTTCACCGATCTCGCCTCGGCCGGCCGCGCGGGCCGCTCGTTGCGCCACCTTCGCCGAAGCCAGCACTTTCCGTGCGTGGTCGAGGAAGATCCGGCCGGCGGCGGTGAGCTGCACCGTGCGGGTGTTGCGGTCGAACAGTTCGACGCCGAGATCGTGCTCCAGCCGTCGAATCTGCTGGCTCAACGGCGACTGCGACATGTGCAGCCGAGCTGCCGCCCGACCGAAGTGAAGCTCCTCTGCGACCGCGACGAATCCGGTGAGATGTCGGAGCTCCATGAGTTCGCCCTCCTCAGGCAGATGCCGACGGCAGCGTCCACTTTCGCCGGTCGGCCAGGTTTTCGCCATCCTGGAACGGAACTTCCCCGACCGGGGTGCTGGATGCGGCCGACGCCGCGGACTGCCGTGATGCTTGACGATCTCCGTACTATTTCGCGCATGGAGACCTTTTCGCGTGAAATGCAATGGCTCGACGCAACTGCGCAGGCGGATCTGTTCCACCGCAAGGAGGCTACTGCTGTCGAACTGCTGAATGCCGCAGTCGACCGCATCGAGGACCTGGACCCGCGGATCAATGCGGTCGTCTACCGTTGGTTCGACGACGCCGCGGAAACGGCTGCTCGGATTGACAGGGGCGACTCGGCAGCAGCGGGACCGTTTGCCGGAGTGCCGTTCTTGCTGAAGGATCTGAATACGAGTTGTTCCGGAAGGCCTCTGTCCAACGGGAACGCCCGGCTGCGCGAGCGGCCGGTGATCGGTGTCGCCGACACGACTCTTGTGCGGAGGTTCCGCCGCGCCGGGCTGGTGATCGCGGGAAGGACCAACACTCCGGAACTGGGAAGCATAGGCACCACGGAACCGGTGGCGTGGGGACCGACCCGCAACCCGTGGGACCGCTCGCGCACCGCAGGCGGTTCCAGCGGCGGTGCCGCGGCGGCGGTGGCCGCCGGGATGGTGCCGATCGCGCACGCCAGCGACGGCGGCGGCTCGATCCGGATCCCCGCTTCGTGTTGCGGGCTGGTCGGCCTCAAACCGTCGCACGGCCGGGTGACCCGGCACCCCAGCCAGGACGAGAGCGGTCTCGGGGTGGAGTTCTGCGTCACCCGCAGCATCCGGGACACCGCGGTTCTGCTCGACTCGGTCAGCGGGCCGGGCGTCGGAGACAGCGTTATCGCGCCTGTCCCCGCGCGGCCTTACCTCGAAGAACTGGAGTGCCAGCTGCGTTCGCTGCGAATTGGCCTGCTCGACCACCATCCGCTGGTCGCCGAGGGGCTCACGATCGACATGGAGTGCGTCGACGCAGTGCACACGGCGGCGCGGCTTCTCGAAGAACTCGGGCACCGGATCGAGCCGTCGTTTCCGAATGCGCTGGCCGATCCTCGCGCTGGCAGGACCTTCAGTACCTTGTGGAGCGCCAACGTCGCCGCCGGGATCGCCCGGCTCGGCGAGCACCTCGGCCGCCCGGTCACCCCCGACGATGTCGAACCGCTCAACTGGGCTCATGCCCAGGCGGCCGGTTCCGCTTCGGCGGCCGACCATGCGCTGGCACAGGACGAAGCGATGAAGTTCCGCCGGGCAGTGCGCGGCTGGTGGGCGGACGGCTTCGACATTCTGTTGTCGCCCACTCTCGGCAAGGTGCCGTCGCGGCTGGGCGCGCTGGACTGCCACTCGGCCGAAGACCTTGCCGCGTACCGTCGGCGGACCAGCGAATACCTCGCGTTCACGCCTTCGTTCAACGTCAGCGGCCAGCCGGCGATCAGCTTGCCGTTGTCGTGGACCGAGTCCGGTCTGCCCGTCGGGATCCAGCTCGTCGCCGACTACGGACGGGAAGACCTGCTGATAGCTCTGGCCGGGCAGCTGGAACGCGCGCAGCCGTGGGAGAACCGCCGCCCGCTGCTCTGAATCGGATGTCTGGCGTGGGCGCGCTTTCGCGGGTGGCAGGATCCCCGTTGCGCTCGTCGGTCGTTGAGCGGTTTCCGCCGAGCTCATTCGGTGCCGGTCCCGGTCGGCCACAGGGTCCTGAACAGCGGCACCTGCCCGATGGAGCGTCCTTCCTCGTCGAGCAGCCTCCCCATAAGCTTGACCGGGCGCACGGTGATAGCCCGGTCGACGACCGAAAGACGAGGGAAGCGCGCCGCCAGCACGTTCTCCAGGACGGTGAGCTGGTCCTGAGATGTCAGCCAGGCGATGAGCAGGATGTTCGCGTCGCCGCTGACCGAGGCGCACATCCTGGTCTCCGGCAGGAGCGCGAGGACCCGCGCGGTCGCCTCGAGCCGGTCTGGAGGAATCCTGATCCACAGCATCGCGGTGACGGGAGCGGGGGAAAGAGAGCGCGCGATCTCGCAGCGGAGGATCAGCGCACCCGAAGCGAGGAGCGTCGTCAACCGTCGACGCACAGTGGTCTCGCCTGTCCCGACGCGGGCGGCGATCTCCGGTGCGGGGGCGCGGCCGTCTTCGCTGAGAACCTGCATGATCGCGCGGTTGAGCCGGTCGAATCGAGTCGACGGCGGCAGACTGCGCGGCGAGGACGCGGCTAGGGCGTCGCGGCGGCTCGCCGGGATCGCGCGCACTTGCCAGGTGCTGCCCTCGCTGAACAGGTGCGTCAGCACGTGCGTGCGGCTGGAAAGCACATCGGGCAGTGCGGAGAGTTGCTGGGTCAGGTAGTCCGCGAGGCCCGACAGGGTGCGGATGGCGACGTGCACGAGGAGATCACAATGCCCGGCAGTGCATTCGACGCTGGTCACGCTGGAGTCGGCCGCCAGAGCCTGTGCCACATGCAGTGCCCGGCCGGGCGGACAGCAGATCTCGACAAAGCCCAGCACCATCTGACCGCGCAGGTCTCCGCCGCGGTAGGCGCTGATCCAGGCTTCTCCCCGTTCGGTCAAGCGCTGCCACCGGCGGGTGGCGGTGACCGCGCTCATCCCGGCCGCCCTGGAGACCGACGACCAGGGTGCACGGGGCCTGGCCTGAAGCGCGTCGACAAGCTTGAGATCGTCCTCGCTCAACATGTGGCGGATTCCTTCAATAAATTCGATGTCTTCGGCTGATCCGTGAAAAAACTGACTGCAATGCGTGTTCTGGAACATCATCACACCACGTCAGCTGCTCCGGGAGTCCATTGATGCGTCTTAATCACAGCGCGGCACTGGCTGAGCGCGGGCGGTTTGCACTCCGTCTTGCGCGTGGTCGGCCGGAACTCTTCGTCAGCTGCCGGACGCGACGAGGATCCTGCCATTCCGGGTAAAGATTGCGATTCGCCGCACGGGCGGAGCGGCAGCCGAGCTGCCTGCACCGGCAGTGGTCGGCCAGATTTCTCGCGTCTTTGAATATTTGCGCACTCCCACAGGTCCTGCATTCTGATCGACTTGAACTTGTCGTGGTTCACCGTTTCCCCGCGAGGAGATGAACGATGTTGTTCTCATCCAGTTTGCGTGCGCGGCACGTCGGAGCGTGCGCGACCGGTGCTGCCGCGGCCCTGGTTATGGCCGCGTGCTCCGGCGTTCCCTCCGGCAGTGCTACGCACGACAGAACGGTGAACCTGGAATACCTTGCACCGCCGACGACCTTCGATCCTGCCGCGGGCACGGCGTACGACGACTACACCGGAGCGAACTTGCTGTTCTCCACGCTCACGGCGCGCGACTTCAACGGCACAGTGATTCCGAATCTCGCGTCCAGCTGGGCCGAGAAATCGGCGTCCGAATACACGCTGACCATCCGCGACGACGCGACCTGCGCCGACGGGACAAAGATCACGCCGTCGATCGTTGCCGCTTCGCTGGCCTACTTCGCCGACAACGACAACAACGCGCATCCTTCCGCGACCCTGGTGTTCGGCCTGGGCAAGACGACGATCACCGGGGACAATACGGCCAAGACCGTGTCCATCACGCTCGCCCAGCCCAACAGCGACTTCCTTGCCGCGCTGTCCGTCTCGCAGTCCGGGATCATCTGCCCGGCCGGTCTCGCCGACAGAACCGGGCTGGCTGCGGGCTCGGTGAAAGGCGCGTTCTCCGGTCCGTACACGCTCGGAGCGACGAAGCCGGGTGTCGAGTACGCCTACGACTTGCGCCCGGACTTCCGGCAGTGGGTCAACTACACCACGCCGTTGGCAGGCGCGCCGGCCAGGAAGATAGTCTTCGGCATCCGCACCGACCCGTCGACCACCGCCAACAAGCTCCTCTCCGGTGACCTCGACATCGGCAGCGCCACCGGAGACACCATTGGCCGGTTCGCCGGCCGCAGCGACTACCATCAGGCCAGGATCATCACAGCCAACGTGTACGTGGCCTTCAACGAGACTCCGGGCCGCTACTTCGCGGACAGGCCGGCGGCGCGAAAGGCAGTAGCGCAGGCGATCGACCGCGCCGCGTTCAACAAAGTATTCTCCAACGGTCTCAGCCCGATCTTCAATTCAGTGGTTCCCGCAGAATACAAATGCGCGCTCGATGACGCCTCTCTGATTCCTGCGCCGAACCCGGTTCTGGCCGCAGCGGCACTGCGCGGGGCCCGCGTCAAGTTCCCGGCTTCGACCGGATTCGGCGACCAGGGAAAGGGCGCCGAGTACGTCCAAAAGGTGCTCACCGACGCAGGCGCCGTCGTCGATCTGGACAAGAGCGACAACGCCACCTGGGCGACGACCGTCCAGAACCCCCGGAGCGACTGGGACCTTACCCTGATGGGAGATGTCAACGCGCTGAAGCTGATCAGCGCGTCGCTGACCAGAGTGATCGGACCCGGCTACCGGGTAGACGGCCGCAACATGACCGCGTCGAAGAACCCCGAAGGCGAAGCGGCAGTAGCCGCCGGACAGCGGGCCACCGACCCGATAGAGCAATGCAGGCAGTACGGGATCGCGCAGCGATCGGTGCTGACCCGCCAGGACGTCATTCCGCTGGCGGGCACCGCGTCGAGCCTCGTCTCGGTCCCGGACGTGACGATCGCGGCCCCGGTGGGTGCAGTGAACTACGCGACCATCCGCGTGGCGGGCTGACCCGTGCCCGCGGTTGACGAGAACGCGTGCATGCGCTCCGCCCTGGGGGCCGGGTGGCGGCACTCGCCGTGGCTGCAGTTCGCCGCGAAGCGACTGGTCGGACTGGCCCTCACTTTCGCGTTGCTGATCGTCGTGACGTTCTTCATCGTGCGGTTGTTTCCAGGGGATCCCGCTGTTGCCGCGGCAGGCCCGGACGCGACGCCTGTGCAGGTCGAGCAGGTTCGTCACGAACTCGGCCTCACCGATTCGCTGTTCGTCCAGTTCGGCGGATACGTCCGGGGAGTCGTCGAGGGGAATCTGGGGACTTCGTACAGCCTGCGGCAGCCGGTCGCGGAGTCGGTCTCCGCCCGGCTGCCGTTCACCCTCGGCATCGCGCTGCTGGCGATCGTGCTGGTGCTGATCGTCGCCATCCCGGCCGGGATGGCGGTCAGCGTCCTCACCCGGGGCGGGCGCCGCCGCTGGCTCGACCACGGATTCAATGCCATGACCGGGTTGGTCGCGGCGATCCCGTCCTATGTCATGGCCACGTTCTTGGTTCTAGTGTTCGCTGTCTCCCTCGCCCTGCTGCCGCCCGCGTACTCGAACCTGCGTCAGGCGCAGTCATTCGTGCTGCCGGTGCTCGGCCTGGCGCTCGGCCCGATCTGCACGGTGTCGCGCTTGGTCCGGAGGGAAACCGCGGTGGTGCTGGAGCAGGACTTCGTCCGGACCGCCCGCGGTTGGCGCCTCGGCGGCTTGCGGCTCTACGGAAAATACGCGCTGCCGGCGCTGATGACGAGCACCCTGACCCTGGGCGGCCTGATTCTCACCTCGATGCTCGGCGGCGCGATCGTCGTCGAGACCGTGTTCGGCTGGCCGGGGCTGGGCCTGGAAGTGGTCCGGGCGATCCTCGTCCGCGACTACCCGCTCATCCAGGGCATCATCCTCGTCCTGGGCATGCTTGCCGCGCTGCTGACCCTCTTGGTCGACGTCGTGCTCGGCCTGATCGACACTCGCACCCTGGGGAGCCGCAATGTCTGACGTCACCGCGCTGGCGGCGAGACGGCCCCAGCGCTCCGCGCACGCCTTCCGCTGGACTCCCGGACTGGTCGTCGGCCTCGGGCTGATGCTCACGATCGTGCTGGCCGGCATCCTCGCACCGATTTTCCTCTGGGGGCCGGGCGACCAGCTGAGCAGCGCCCAGTCGCTCCCCCCGTCGGGGAAGCACTGGCTCGGCACCGACGAGTTCGGCCACGACGTACTGGCCCGGGCGCTGGTGGCGACACGGCTGACACTCGTGCTGACCGTGTGCGCTACGGCAATCGGGGTGGTGTTCGGGGTGGCGCTCGGCACAGCGATCTGGCTCGCTCCGCGCCGGATACGCGAACTGGGCCTGCGGGCGATCGAGGCTGCAGTGTCCTACCCAGGGCTGCTGGTGGCGTTGATCATCGCTGCCACGTTCGGAGCGGGCGCTGTCCCTGTCGTTATCGGCATCGGCGTGGCGGGCATCCCCGCTTATGCGCGGCTGACGGCCAACCTCGCCTCGGACGTCTCCCGGCGCGACTTCGTCACCGCCGCGCGGCTGCTCGGAGTTCCTGGCCGATCGATCGTCACCCGGCACCTGCTGCCGAACGTCGCCGAGCCGCTGCTGATTCTCGTCGCGTCCGGGTTCGCGGTGTCGCTGATGGAGATCGCGGGACTGTCGCTCGTCGGCCTCGGCGTGCAGCCGCCGTCCTACGACTACGGAAAGCTGCTGATCGACGCGCTTCCGGCGATCTACAGCCGACCATGGCAGGTGCTCGGGCCCGCAGTGCTGATCGTCGTGACGATTCTTGCCGCGATGCTGATCGGCGACGGTCTCGCGGCGGCGGCCGACCCTCGGACGTCGGCATCGCATAGGCCGGAAGGGAAATCCCGGACGGCTGCAAGCGCGGCGGCGACCTCGTCGTTCGTGACCGTGCGCGACTTGCGGATCACCACCAGCGCCGGTGTGGAACTGGTGCACGGCGTGTCGTTCGATATCCCCGCCGGGTCCGTGCTCGGCGTCGTCGGAGAATCAGGCTCCGGCAAATCGATGACAGCGATGGCACTGGCCCGGCTTCTGCCCGAAGGCATCGGTTCGGATGCGACCGCGCTGCGGGTGGGCACCCTCGACCTGCTCGGCCAGTCCTCGAAGCGCGACCTGGCCACGACGATCAGCCTGGTCTACCAGGACCCCGGAACCACATTCAGCCCGGCGCTCCGAATGGAATCGCAGGTAGGCGAGGTCCTGCGGACCCACCTCGGGAAAACCCGGGCCAAAGCCCGCAACGAGGTCTTGGCCGCCTTCGAGACAGTGCGCATGCGCCATCCCCGACTCGTCCTGGGCCAGCACCCGCACGAGCTGTCCGGCGGAATGCGGCAGCGCGCCATGATCGCAGCGGCACTGACCGCCCGCCCGAAGCTCATCATCGCCGACGAGCCGACCACCGCGCTCGACGTGACAGTGCAGGCGGAGATTCTCAGACAGTTCAAGAAGATCAATGCCCGGGAAGATACCGCGATGCTGTTCATTTCCCACGACATCGGTGTGGTGGAGGCGCTGTGCGACAACATCATCGTCATGAAGGACGGCGAGATCGTCGAATCGCTGACCCGGTCCCAGCTGGTCACCCGCGACGTCCGGCACCCGTATACGAAGAAGCTGATCGCGGCGACGCCGACACTGACCGACCCGCTGCCGGAGCGAGCCCGATGACCGCGCGCGGGCTGCGTGTCGAAGACCTTGTGGTCCGGTTCGGGCACGGCCGCGGCGCCAGGGAGGTCTTGCACCGGGTGAGCCTCGACGTGGCGCACGGGCGGACAGTCGGACTGGTTGGCGAATCCGGGTCTGGCAAGTCGACCATCGGCAAGGCGATCGTCGGCACCGTTCCGGTGGCGTCCGGCCGGATCCTCGTCGACGGGCACGACCTCGCTGCGATGTCCGGCCGGCAGCGCGCCGCCATGCACCGGAAGGTGCAGATGATCCCGCAGGACCCGTACTCATCACTCAACCCGCGGCGCACGATCGGGCAGACCCTCGCCGAGGCAGCGGACCCGGTCCGAGCTGGTGTACGGCAGCACCGCGACCTGATCGGCGACTGGCTCGACCGGGTTAAACTCGCGCCGGAATCGGCGGGCCGCTATCCGCACGAATTCTCCGGAGGGCAGCGCCAGCGCGTCGCGATCGCGCGGGCGCTCATGATCGAACCCGAGATCGTGATAGCCGACGAGGTGACCTCGGCTCTCGATGTGTCGGTGCAGGCGGAAGTGCTGGCGCTGCTGGAGAACCTGCGCGAGACTCTGGATCTCACGATGGTGTTCATCTCGCACAACCTCGCGGTAGTGCGCCGGGTCTGCGACGAGGTTGTCGTGCTCTGCCGCGGGGACGTGGTCGAAACCGCCGACCGGGAGTCCCTGTTCCGCCGGCCGAGCCATGAGTACACGCGGGAACTGCTGTCGGCAGTTCCCGGATCGCCGACCTTTTCCTTGTCGGAGTGAGGTGCTGTGAACCCTGATCGCTCCGTTCCGCTCGATACGCGTCCGGAACTGCGCGCCGACGTGGTGCATGCCGCCGCAGCCGACGGTGGTGCCCTGATCCGGAGTTCCGACGGCGAGTTCGTCTTGAAGGGGCCGTCCGTGCACGGGTGGCTCACAGCGCTGTGGCCGTTCCTCAACGGCGAGCTGACGATCAGGGAATTGTGCAGGGGGTTCACCGACAGGCAACGCGATACAGCCGAGCGTTTGATCGCCGCGTTGCTGGAACTGGGACTCGCTCGTGATGCGGGTGACACCGACCAGCGCGTTGCGGTGGCATCGGCCCGGAAGTACTTCGGTGCGCAACTCGACTGCATCGCGCAGCATCGCGGCAGCCCGGCCCGCCGTTTCGAACGATACCGGACAGGCAAGGTGCTGCTGATCGGTTCAGGCCTGATTGCGCAGAACGCCGCGGCCGGGTTGCTTCGCAACGGGCTTCAGACGCTGCATGTCGAAGCATCGGATGCCGGCTCCGCGCGACTCGTGAAGGCGCTGCGGGAAGTCAGGGCAGAGCTGTCCGCACATGGCGTCGCGACTGAAATCAGGCCGATGAGCAGGGCTGTGCGGCAGGATTCCGAGTACGACGTCGTCGTCGCTGTCGAAGACGGCACCTGCGCCACGCGGTTCTTTGAGGCAGTGACCAGGAGCCGGAGTCCTGCGGTGGTACCGCTGCTGACAGCCGACGGGCTGGCGTTGATCGGTCCGGTGGCCGGAGGCTCGGGCCAGGGCCTGTGGCTGAGCGCGCTGCGACACTTCGAACGGAACCGGGGGCTGGGGACGCTGGCGTCGTTCTGGCGGTCCGTCGCCGCCACAGGACCGCGCGTCGACCAGACACGGCTGACAGACCGCGCCTCCCGAGTTCTCGGCGGCGCGTTGGCCCGCGAAGTGTTCCGGATCCTCACCGGTTGCGCTCGTCCGGAGACTGACGGCGCGGTGATTGTCCACGACCTGACGACGCTGAACACCTGGTCTGAGCAGGTGCTGCCGCACCCGGCTTCTAGCGGGAACGCCGTGGGGAAATGGCCGGTTCCGTCGATCGGAGCCGAGCCGGTCGACGCCGACGTCAGCGAATCCGGCGGGGACGCCGCGCCGCTGGTCCAGCAGCACGTCGGGATCCTTCAGGGCTTCGACGACGTGATCGGCCAGGCGCCGCTGTGGGTGGCGCGGGTACGCCTGGGCAGATCGGCCGCCGAGCCCCGGCGGGTGACCGCGGTCGACGTCGAGTCGAACCGGGCGGCGCGCCGGAACGCGATCAAGTCGGCGCTCCTCGTGTACGCGGACCGCGTCGACCGTGTTCCGCCCGTCGGATCGGCTTCCGCGTTCGCGAGAACGGTCCCTCCGTCCGCCCTCGACATCTGGTCGGGTCCGCTCGACTGCGGCGATGGTCTCCTGTTGCCTGCCCGCTCGCTGTCGACGGACGACGTTGTCGGCGTGGCTTGGGAAGCGGTGTTCCCCCTGCAGTCGGAAAAATGTCACGGATTCGACCGGACGGCTGCAGGCGGTGGATGTGGAGGGTCTATGGGGGAGGCCGTGCACTCGGCTCTTCTGTCCGCCTTCTCTTACCGCGCGCTGCGTGCCGCGCTGGCCGGAGCACCAGCAGAACCAGTCGCGTCCGAGTCTCCGTGGCAAGACGACGTCACCGTCTACTTGCGTGGAGCGCTGCGTCGAATGGGCTCGGCCGTGGAACTGCTCGTCCTGACCCGCGAGCCGTTCCCCGTCATTCTCGCGCGAGTGCCGGACGACCGGGCTGACGATCTGATTTGGACAGTCGCCGCGTCGGATTCCCCAACGGCAGCGGTGAACAACGCACTCCGCGACCTCTTGGGTGCGGTGCAGATGGGACGCGAGGGTTGGGAGTACGACCCCGGTGATCCGCTGATGACCGAGTTCGACCCGCGCGCAGTGCGGGTGCGGGCTGCTGTGTCTGCTGAGGCTGCGGCTGGCATCGGCGGAACAGTGGGCGAGTATCTCCGCTCGGGAGGAGAAGATGCCTATCTCGTGGACACCACGCCGAGCGACCTCGCTGCGACCGGACAGTTCGTCACGGTGAAGGCCCTGCTCGCGGCTGGCCTCACTTCCGGCGGATGAAAGTCTCAAGCGCTCGAAGCACGTCGGCCTTCCGCCAGCCAGGAGCAGACGCGATCGATCTCGAAGGTGCTGAGGCTCGGCAGGGTCTGTTAGCCGCGAGCATTGCCGCGCCGCGAGCGAATTCGCTCAGGCCCACATGGTTGCCGTTGAGGATCACCGCGCGCGGCAATGTATCGCCACCGCTGGGCGGCACGTCGCCTCCGGTGGCACCGGGTGAATGGATGCCGCGCCCGTCCACTTCGGCGTCTTGAGCACTCTGCGTGGTTTGCTAGTCGAGGGTCTTGGACGCACATCGGCTTCGGCAGAGTTCGGGGAAGAAAGCAAACACAGCGGAGAAGTTCGTAAATCTATTTTCCTTTCGGGTGAATGCCCTTCATTGTCATGCGTAATTCGCCTGGTCTTGGATTGCGTTTCCTTTTTTGGAGATATCGGGCCGACGCAAGGGTGCCTCTCCGGCGTTCCGCTTGAGACGGGGCGCGAGCTGCGGATTCTCTCGTCGCGTGGATGCATGCCCGAGGTGCTGCGTTCATCAGCCGACTCAGTCGGTTTTTGTCGACGGGATCCGCCGGGGTTTGGCTAAGCTGGCGGTCTGGACTAACGGGCAGCCGCTCTTTGCCGTTGGCTGACTGCAGCCGGGGGATACGTTCGAGGCGGTCGACCCCCAGCAGTCCCTTGTCGAGGAACTCTTTCGGGGACATTTTGAGGGCACGGTCTCTGGGACGCTGGGCAACGCTTGACCGGGGGCTGTCCTGACCATGCCGGTCTCGCCGACCGTTGCTCGGCGAGACCGGCGACCTTTTGCACTCGCCGCGGGGAAGCCGTCCCATCCCCGCGGCCCCGTCGTAACCGTGTCCCGAAGAGTCCCGCCATCCGAGATGCGCGGGCGGGTGGGTACCGGCGGCGGTTCAGCGGATCTTCCGGATCGGCAGTGCGAGCAGTGCGCCGGCTACGGCGAGAAGGCCGGCGCCGCAGAACAGCGCGGCGAAGTTCGCGCCTGAACCGCCGATAGCCAGGAGCGCGGGGCCCATGGCTGGTACCACCGAGTTCGCCAGCGCGATCGCGACCTGGAACAACCCCAGATCCTTGGCGTCCGCACTGCCGCGGTGCGGGAGCACCCTCGTGACCAGCGCGAGATCGACCGAAGCGTAGGTGCCCATGCCTATTCCGGCGATGAGCGAGCCGGCCAGCAGGAACGTTGACGTCGCGGTGAATGCCATTCCCAGCATGCCGATCCCGTACACGACCGCAGCGAATACCACGAAGGGCTTGTAACGGCCCGACCGGTCGGAGAGCAGGCCGGAGATCAGCGACCCCCCTGCGACTCCTCCGGTGTAGATCAGTGCGGAAAGGAATACGAAGCGCGCCGCACCGGCCGCGTCGGTGTGCAGCCGGTCGATCACCAGCAGGGCTTGGAACGTCGTGGGAACGTACGCCGCCATGTAGACGAAGAACCGCGACAGCCAGGCCCAGCCGAAGTCCGGGTGCCGCCGGGGCGAGACCCAGAGACCCTTCAGCTGCGAGCGCAACGGGACACGCGGCACGTCGGCGCGGTCGAGTGCTGGTTCCCGGAGCACCGCGAGCAGCGGGGTGGCCAGCGCCACCGCGAGCAGCGCGGGGATGAGGAACACCGGCACTGGCGCTGCGGGCATGAGCTGGACCAGGAACGTGCCCAGCAAGATCGCGATGTAGATCCCGATTTGGACCAGGCCCGACATGCGGCCGCGCTGCCGCACCGGGACCCGGTCGGCCAGCACCGCAGTGGTCGCTGCGAGTGCGGCGGAGATCGCGAGCTGCGCGCAGCACCACGCGATGGTCACTGCGACCAGATTCGGAACAAGACCCATTATCGTCACCGCGGGAACTGCGGCGAGGAGTCCGCCGAGAATGAACGGGCGCCGCCTTCCGAACCGGGATGTGCACCTATCGCTCATGAGCCCGAACAGCGGATTGCCGATCAGTGCGAACACTCCGCCGATCGAAGCGATCGTCGCGAGCGACCCTGCGGCGTCCTGAGGGACAAGCTGGGCAACCCGCAACGACAAGCTGATCGACGCCGGCGTCAGCATTGCGATGTAGACACCTAATGTCGCGAGCGCATAAGCCACCACGAACCCTGCGCCGACCGACCGCTCGAAGTCCATTGTGGACTGTTCTTCGGCCTGTGCAGACATTTGTTCCTTGCTCACTGTCACTCCGTCCTTGCTGTACGCCGCTAAGCACCAGTACCGGACACGCCTGTCGATTGCTAGCAACGTAGACAGTCATGGGATCGAAGCACTTGTCCTTCCCGGCGAGGCGATTGTGTTTCCCCGCAATACCGTTCTGGCGGCGGTGACGATGGCTTGATCCGCGTGGTGATCTTGAGTCGGCACTGCGGAGGAGGCGGTTGCCGAAGGCTGGGAATTGCCAGTGCTGTCCGCGACTGCCAGCTCGGCGGATCGCCGGGAGTGCAACTGCGTCGTAGCCATCCAGCCGAGTCGCATCCCCTGCCGACAGAGACGCAGGCGGGTCCGGTCGGGCCGCTCGGCGAGGCTTTGTTGCTCTCCGCCGTATTGACGGTCCGCATCTGGTTTATCGTTCGATCGGGAAGGGCCGGGATCGGATGCGGTCGGCGCTGCAGGGTCAGAGGTCGGCCGATGTCCGCGAGCAGCAGGCAGATTGAGATCCGGCGGCCAAGACGTCAACCATGAACATCGCCATTGTGGACACCGGAGGTGCGCGGTGAGCGCGGAACTGATCTTGACCAATGCGACGGTCTACACCGTCGCAGCCGAGAAGCCGTGGGCTGCCGAGGTCGCCGTCGCCGACGGCCTGGTGCTGGCCGTGGGCGACGACGTCGCAGAACATCGAGGAAAGGACACCGAAGTGCGCGACCTAGGCGGGGCGTTCGTGATGCCCGGATTGGTCGACGTGCACAACCACCACTCCCGGGCCGGCCAAGCCGAGTTGTTCGAGCTGTCGCTGTCCGCCGATCTCGGTTTCGCTCAGGTGCTCACCGCCGTGCGGGAGCGCGCTGCGGAGCTCACTCCCGGCGAATGGGTTATCGGGCACGGATGGGGTTCCACTCTGGTCGAAGCCGTGTCCCGCGAGTCGGCTCGCCGCGCCTTGGACGCGGCGGCCGCGGATCGGCCGGTGCTGCTCGCTGACGACAGCGGGCACAACCGGTGGGCGAACACCGCGGCACTGCGTGTCGCAGGCATCGACCGGGACACCCCCGATCCGGACGGCGGGATCATCGTGCGCGACCGTGCGACCGGCGAACCGTCCGGTCTGCTGCTGGAGGCCGCGGGCCAGTCCGTGGAACGTATCGCGCGAGCGGCGCAAGGCCTCACCGAACACCAGCACGTCTCCGCGTCCCGGCGGGCGATCGAGATCTTGCACTCTCACGGAATTACGGCGTTCCAAGACGCGGCGGTATCGACGGACATTCTGTCTTCGTTGCACGCACTCGACACAGCCGGAGAACTGTCCGCATGGGTGGTCACGTCCATGCTGATCAACGACCAGATCTTCGGATTCGACCTTACCGGCGAGGCCCTGATCGCGGTCGGCGAGCAGTACCGAAGCCAGCATCATCGCCCCGACTTCGTGAAAATCTTCCTCGACGGCGTGCCGCCCACACGCACGGCGGCGTTCCTCGAGCCTTATCTTCCTGATGAGGTGCATGGAGCATGCCACCGCGGCGGCACCGCCATGTCGCCCGGTGAGTTGGTGCACTGGCTGCACCTGGCCGCCGCAGCCGGGCTGGGTGCGAAGATCCACTGCGCCGGGGACGCCTCGGTGCGCGCAGCGCTCGACGCCATCGAGATCGTACGGCAGGAGGGGAATTGGAACGCGAAGTTTCAGATCGCGCACGGCCAGTTCGTGCATCCCGACGACGTACCGCGGTTCGCCGCTCTCGCTATTGCCGCGGATATCTCGCCGTTCATCTGGGTGCCCGGCGTGATCCCGGCCGCTATCGCCGCAGTGCTGCCCGCCGGGTTCTCCAGCCGACTGCACCCGAACCGCTCCCTGCTCGATGCCGGAGCGCTGATCGCTGGCGGGTCCGACTGGCCGGTCAGCCCATCGCCGCACGCCTGGGACGGCATCCAAGGCCTGGTCACTCGTCGGGATCCGACCCAGCAACGTCCGGGCGCGCTCTGGGAGGAACAGGCAATCACGCTTCAGGAAGCGATTGCGGTGTTCACGCTGAACGGGGCCAAAGCGATGGGCGTCGACGACGTGACCGGATCGCTGACACCCGGCAAGTCGGCGGACTTCGTGGTGCTCGACCAAAACCCGTTCGACGTCCCCGCAGCCAGCCTCGCCGAAACCCGGGCTGTGGAGACTTGGTTCGCCGGCCGACCGGTGTACACCGCGGAATGACATGCGGAGCCACGCAATCAGCCTCGTGGCGAGTGATGAAAACATTGCCAGGCATGCAGACAATCCTCGTCTGCTCTGGTGCTCTTGCTCTGCCACCGTTGGCGAATCGAGGTCATGCAGCTCCGACACGATCGCTACTATCTCATTGTCTGGCAGGGGAATCTCGCGTCGTGGTGCGCGGTCGGGCATTTCTGACGGCACGAGCCCGGCTACGCAGGTCCTGACGGAAGCGCCGGGCTCGTCTGCCTGGCGGTCTAACGCTTCCACTCGCAGTCGCGAGGTGCCGACGATCTCCTGCCCGTTCAGCCACGGCCGCTTGTGCGGGGCGGCGGGTGAGATGGTCGCGAGAACCTCACGGGAGTTGATGATGTCAGCTTGCCGTCCTGGCCAGCAGACCTCGAGCGGTACCTCGGCCTCAGCTTCCAGCGGGGCTGGGCGGTGGCAGTGGGCCGTGGCGTCGGGATCGGTCGCTGGTCGCGGGAATCGCAGCGCGGCCTGAGCGGGAAGCCGGATAGGCGATGCAGCTGCGTACATGACCGCAGGGCCGAGACGCGATGGGGGAAGGGCAATGATTGGTCGCGCCCCTTGCGGGCGACTTTGCCGAAATTCACGCCCAGGCACCCCCGGGGCAGGGTTCAAGGACTCAGCCGTTTGTGGGCCGGGGACGGTGGCCACTGCCGCTGCTGGCACGATGGTGTGCGCGGGCTTCCCTGCGCAGCTTAGTCATCGCTGGCCACCGCCAGCGCCAGCACCGCGGTCGATGAGGACCAGTTCATGGAACCCGCTGAAGGCTACGGCCCGCCCGCACTCGTGGTAGGCGTTCTCGCCGAGGTCAGCCAGGCGGCAGACGCTGGTGGCGCGGTGCGGGCGCGCGTAGAGTTCACGTTCCATCTGTTCCTGGGCGGCGGGTAGCTGATCGGGTTGCCCCGGCCCAGGTGCGAAAGACTTGCTCCTCGACGGCGGGGTCGGCTAGTGCGAACGAATCGAGGGTGATCAGGTCCAAGTTGGTAGCGGGCGTGCGCCGGGGCGGTCGGATTGTCTCCGCCGCCGGCGTAGTCATCCCTCTAGCGGCCGTGCCGCAGCAGCAGCCCCAGCACCGTCCGGTCATCGACAGACCCCGGGGAACGCGAACAACTTGATGCTGACCCAGCAATGACTGCGATCCCGGGTGTTGATGAGCACCTCGCCCGCGGGGCGAGAAGTTCAGATCGGACTGGTCGGATTGTGGTCGTAGAGCGGCCCTCGGGCATTTCACCGTGGGAGAGCCAGGGGCACGTATTTGACCGAGCGTCCGTCGTCGTCGAGCAGTCGGCCCATCAGCTTGACTGGACGCAGGGTGATCGCCCTGCCGACGATCCTGAGCCAGGGCCGCGTCGTGGTCAAGGAGTTCTCCAGGGCTATGACCTGGTATTCCGACGAGAGGGACGCGATGAGGAGCAGGTTGGCGGTGCCGTTCACCACGGCGCACATCCGACACTCCGGCAGCGCGGCCAGCGATTGGCCTGCAGAGTCGAGCCGGTCGGGTGGCACCTGTATCCACAACGTCGCTGTTACCGGTGCTGGTGACAGCGAACGGGCTATCTCGCAGCGAAGTACGAGCGCGCCGGATTCGAGAAGGACGGTCATCCTGCGTCGGACCGTGGTTTCGCTTACGTTGAGCCGCACTGCGAGCGCCGCTGCGGGAGCACGGCCGTCTTCGCCGAGAGCATGCACGAGGGCGCGGTCGAGCGATCCGAACCGGAGGGACACGGGGGAGTGCCAATCAGGCTCGCCGTCACGTCGTGCTCGCCGGCTGCTGCCGTCGGACAGTATGCAGGGCGAGACGAGGGCCCGGTTCGCGATCACGCCGGGCAGCCCTGCTAGCCGAGAGTCGAGATAGCTTCTCAGGTCGTGCGGCGACGAGGCGAGGACGTGCACCAGCAGATCGCACCGTCCTGCGATGTGGTCGATGCTCGCGACGTTCGGGTCGTCGGCTAGCGCCAGGGCGACAGCCAGCGATTGGCCTGGCATGCAGTCAATTTCGACGAAGGCCAGCACCATGCGCTTGCGCAGGCTGCTGCCCGGGTAGGCGGCAAACCATGCGTCGCGTCGCTCGGACAAGCGCTGCCATCGGCGGGTGGCCGTCACCGCGCTGATCCCGGCGGCCGCGCTGATCGACGACCACGGAGCGCGGGGGTCCGCTTGCAGGGCGTCGACGAGTTCCAGGTCGTTCTTCGTGAGCATTCGACTGATTCCTCGATGCTTCCCGGCCTTGTTTGGCCGATCTTCGCCATTGCCCCGACATCGGCGGCAGTTTTGTGCGGCATCTTTCGTGCCCGATCTTCCCGTGTGCTGATCGGGCCGCGAAGGTCCGTATTTTTCTGCGGTTCGCCATCCTGTTCCGGCAGCGCAACATTCCGCGTTGAACATCGTTTCGTCGCGGTCGACACGGTTCGGCGGCGGGGTTCCTTGGTCTGGGCTGTGGTTCTCCTGAACAGATCTCACCGCGGCACATTTTTACTGGTTATGGGGACAGTTTCCGGAGGCTGCGGCAGCAGGGGTGCGTTTGCCCGGGCCGAGGGCGCTGGTGAGCAGCGGGCGGAAAGGGGCCGCGAGGGTCGGCAGGACGTGTCGGCGGTTGCGGATCAGCGCGGCGAGGGCGAGGGCGGCGTAGATGCCGCACAGGATGTAGCGGGCGGTCTGGCCTGACAGGGCGAATTGCGCGGCGAACAGCCCGAGCAGGGTCCAGGCGGCCCAGCGTGGGAACCGCAACGCCAGCAGTGCGGCGACGCCGAGCAGGGTTTGGGCGGCGGTGAGCAGGAACTCTTCGATTTGGCGGCCGTCCAGGTGCAGGGCGGTGCCTCCGCCGCCGATCAGGTAGGCGATGGGGAGGCTGCCCACGAGCAGGGTCCATTGGTTGACTTTGCTGGAGATCAGTGTGCCGATCGCGTCGTCGGCTTTGCCGCGGACGGCGAAGAGGATCGCCACGATGAACTCCGGGGCCTCCGAGGCCAGCGGAGCTAGCCACTGCACGAGCAGGAACCGATCGATCCCGAGTTGAGTGCCGGCGGCGATGAGATTGTCGGCGAAGGGTTCGGCGCAGGCGAGGATGACCACGGCGGCGAACACGAACAGGGCGACGACCAGGATCCGCCGTCGCCGCGCGGGGAGTGCGCCGATGGTGGCGGCGGGGCCTGCTAGGTGCGGTTCCGCGGCTTCGGCGCGGGAGACTTTCCACAGGTAGAACACGAAGAACCCGAGCAGCGCGAACCCCAGGATCAGGGAGATCTGCCCGGTTGCCGGGACGAGGAACGCGACGACCGAGGCAACCGCCAGGAATCCCAGTTCGACCCGGTACGGCGAGTCCAGGGTCAACTCGCGCACCGCTTTGCCGGTGCGTTTGCGGGCGATCGCGAGGCCGATCAGCACGACCGCCGACCAGCCCAGTCCGAGCAGCAGTCGGTTCGAGCCGGTCATGTTGGCCGCGGCGTAGGCGACGTATTCGGGGTTCGAGCCTGCGGTGTAGGCGAAGTACAGGTCGACCGCGTACTCGGGCAGGACCGCGATCACGGCGAGGATCGCGATCGCGAGACCGCCGGAGATGTCGACCTGCGCCGCTTCCGCGGCCCAGGCCAGGACGAACGACGCGGCGACCACGGCCAGGCCGAACAGCGCCAGTCCCGCCACCGGGCTCGGCGCCGCGCCGGACAGGCGCAGTACGAGCGCGGGCGCTGTCAACGCGACGCACAGGCCGATCGGGCGCAGCAGTTTGGCGAACACGAGAACCGGGTCCTTTCGTGACGTGGTCCGGCCTCGCCGCGACATCCAAAGGGGTCTCGGCCAGGCGTATCCGGGCTGGCCGAAGGTCTCACCCACCCGTGGTTGCGCACGGGTCCGGTGGCCGGAGAGCACGAGGGCTCTCAGCATGTCGACCACAGGCTTGCGGGTTACTCCCCTTCGGAACGAACCTGACGATTCCAGGCGAGCCGGAGTTTCCGCAACCGTTTCCCGCGCTGCCGCCGTTCCGAGAAACGGAATCGTCGCCGCCGGAAAACGCGTTTTCGGAGCACCGAAAACATGAGACAGGGAGACCATATTCCCGCGCTCGTGCTGCAAGCCGGTTACCCGGAAGCACCCTTCGCGCAATACGCGCCAAGAGGCATCTGCTCGCGGTCCGGTGCTGACCGTGCCGAGCCGAGGTGTTGCCGTTCGTACCCGTTCCGGTGATTGTCCGGACAGGCAGGGGCGGACGGCCGAACCGTCCGGTCAAGCCGGCGCGGGCCAGTGCAGGCCGGACCAAAAGTTGGGAATCAGCGGCAGGCTGGACTTCGCGGCAGCAAAACATGATCTTCGCGGATGTTCGCCGTCGAGCCTGGTTGCATCGGGAGAGCGCTGCGAACTTCATGACCGATCAGGCCACAAGAGGCGTGCTTCGGCCAGGTCCGCCCTGCGGCGTTGCCGGCGCATTACGATGCCTCCCGGCCGTGGCGACCCAGCGAGTGGAACAGCGCGGCGGCGAGGACGATGCCTTCACGCGCGATGGGCTTGAGCAGGTGCTCGTCGGGTGCGTGCTGCAGGCATCCGGGATAGGAGTGCGGCAGCCACAGTGTCGAGATGCCGAGGACGTTGGTGAACACATGATTCGGCAGTCCCCCTCCGAAGCTCGGCAGTACCGCGACCCGACGGCCGGCAACCTCGGCGAGAACGCCCTTCGCCCAGCCGACCCACGGGTCGTCGACCAGAGTCCGGCTGGGGCGGAAGCCTTCTTCGGCGGTGACATCAACCATGGAGAACCCATGTGCGGCAAGATGTCTCGCAATCGCCCGGGGTACTCCGTCGATGTCGGTGCCCTCGGCGTAGCGCAGTTGCAGCGTCGCTCGCGCACGACCGGGAATGGCGTTGACCGGCCGATTGATGTCGGCCGCGCCGATGGAGAGGACTTCGAGGGTGTTCCAGCCATACAGTCGTTCGGCCGCGGTCAGCCCGGCGTCGCCCCAGCCTTCGTCCAGTGACGGATCTCCCGGGTTGCTGCCGACCTCGAACTCGGCGAGCGTCTCGCGGACGCTGCCCGACAGCGGGGGCGGCAGGAGATCCGGCACCTGGATGCGGCCGTGTCCGTCGACGAGGCAGGCGATCGCCCCGGCGAGAGTGGTGGCGGGATTGCGCAGGACACCGCCCCAGTTTCCCGAGTGGTGGGCGTCAGGGCGGAGATTCACGTCGAGGGAGATCCGGATGCTGCCTCGCGCTCCCAGGGACAGCGTCGGGGTCGCCGCGTCCAGGCGAGGGCCGTCAGACGCGATGAGGACGTCGGCGCTCAAGGTCTTCCGGTGCGTCGCGACAAACTCGTCGAGCCCGGGTGAGCCTATTTCCTCACCCGTTTCGAAGAGGAATTTGAGATTGAACCCGAGCGAGCCCGTTTCGGCCAGGAGCAGCCTGAGCGCAGTGAAGTTGATCAGGTGCTGCCCCTTGCTGTCCGCTGACCCGCGGCCGTACCAGCGGTCGCCGTCGGCGGTCAGCGTCCACGGGTCCCGGCCTTCGCTCCATCGACCCTCGTGCCCGTCGACGACGTCGGCGTGGCCGTAGCACAGGAGCGTCGGCAGCTCCGGGGACTCGATGCGGGTGCCGATCAGGAACGGGCCGCCGGCCGGGTTCGGATTCGGATGCATCGCTACCGAACAGCCGAGCGCGGTCAGCGCCGGTGCCAGGACCTCGTAGAGGTATTCGTTGATGGCGACGTGGCCGAACGGATGATCGCTTACGGTCGGATACCGGACAAGCTCGGCGAGTTCGGTGAAGAACGCTCCGGAGTCGACGTATTTCCGTGCCTTCGAGGCCAGTTCTGTGGGGATCACCGCGTTGCCTCCAGATTCGTGCCGAGTGCCGCTCGGCAATGCCGCAACGGAGCCTGCGTGTTTCGTGCCGGTCGATCCTGTCGTCGCCGGCCCGGCAGGACCTGGATCCCGGACCCGCTCTCGCGCCGGTCGTCCTGCATGGACTGAACGCGATCCGCCCCGAAGGCGGGCGCGGGTCAAAGCACGGGGACGAGCTGGACGTCGTCCGCCTTGACGAAGGCGATGCGGTGTCCGAACTGGATCTGCACATAGCATGTCTTGCCCTTAACCACCACGTGTTGTGCCGGGTCGAACGTCGCCGCCCAGTAGTATTCGGAGCCGAGCACGTTCCCGAGCGAGTACCGCTGTCCGGCTGAGAACGTGTACGGCAGCGGGACGACCTGCTGCCGTGGCACGCTCGTCGGGTAGGCCTCCGCTTCGGGAAACGCGCGCCCGAAGACAGGTACGGTCGCCAGGCCGGTTCTCGGCGTGACGGCCAGGCCGAACGCCGGGCTCGTCGCATGAGCGTCGCGGAACCAGCCCTTCTGTCCGAGGTACCAGATCGCTGTCCAGCCGTCACGCCGTTCGGCGACCACGTACTGCTGGCCGGTTTCCGCCCGGCTGCCGGTGTCGGAAACGTCCAGCGTGCTCGCCGAGCCGTCCGGGCGCAGGCCGACGTCCCGGAGCAGAGGCGCCGAGTCGTTCGGCTCGCTGCGCAGCACTACCGAACCGGATCCTCGTGCCGGACAGGGCTTTCCGGCGGTTTCGCAGCCGGTGAACGCGGGCTGGTTCGCGGCGTAGTCCGGCGTGATGGTCACCAGCGACGAACCGGGACGGCCGGAGCCGGACAGGGACACGCCCATCAGGTCGAAGTAGTGTGCCCAGTCCCAGTACGGGCCCGGATCCCAATGCATGCCCTTGATCGCCGCAGGCGTCGTGCCGGGAACGTTGTCGTGGCCGAGGATATGCGCACGGTCGAGCGGGATGTCGTACTTCCGGGCGAGATAGCCGACGAGCTTCGCGGAGGCGCGGTACATCGCCTCCGTGTACCAAGTGCCTGTCGCGGCGAAGCCCTCGTGCTCGATGCCGACGGACTTCGCGTTGACGTACCAGTTTCCCGCGTGCCAGGCGACGTCCTTGGTCGGCACGTGCTGCACGATCCGGCCGTCTGCCGACCGGATCGTGTAGTGCCAGCTCACGTACGTCGGATCCTGGACCAGACGCAACGCCTCGTCCCACCCGACCTCGGTGTCGTGGACAACGATGTATTCGACCTTCTGGCTCTTCGGCCGGTCCGCCTTGTCGTGGTTGCCGTAGTCGTTGTTCGGCAGCTCCTGGTACGGCGCCGGCATCGACAGGCATGAGGTTGTGTTCGGACATTCTGTCTTAGGGCTGTCGGACCGGGCGCGCAGAGGACTCACTGGCGTGGCGGTAAGCCTGACGCTCTGACCTTCGTCGGTTCTGCGGCTGATGCCCTGGGAAATAGTGTCGAAGACTTCGTCGACGAAAGCCTGCGCTTCCGCTGAGTCTTTCGCGCCGCTGTAGCGCGCGACGGCAGCGTTCCAACTGCCGGATTCACGCCGATACTTCGCCAGCAGAGCGGCACCCGCGCGGATGTTCCGGGCAGGGTTCGTACGCAACGTCGCGGCGTCCTCGCCGATCAGCGCGGCTGCCTCATCGATGGTCTGCAGGCTCGGCGGGGGAGACTGCGGTGCCGGGGCCGACAGGAGTTTCACCTGGCGGGCATCGTCTCCGCGCGGGTCCTCGTGGCCTTTGTCATGATGCGCGCCGGTGCCTGCTTCTCGCAGGTCGGTCAGGTGCATCGGGCCGTATCCGGCGGAAGTGCTCGGGGCTCCGGCGTTGAAGTCCCAGCGTGACTCCATGTAGGACACTCCGAGCAGAACGTTCTCGGGGACGTCGAACTCTCCGGCAGCGGCCGCGAAGTCCCGCTGACGCTGCTGATCCGCCGGGGCAGCGTCGGCGGGGACCGCGGACAGGAGACCGGCGACGCTGAGGATCGCGAGTCCGACGGTCCGGGTGGACCGGTGCCGGGGCGGTTCGAGGGTGACGGGACGGCAAGATCGCGGCATGAGCGGGTACCCCCAATGTCGAGGTCTGTTGGGTCGGAAGACAGGAATGCCGATCGGCGGTGCGGTGCGAGGCCGCCGTGCGGGGACCAGCGTCTTCGTCAACCAGTGGGGTGTGTCGTGTTCGCCAGTCGGATGGTCGCGTAGTTCGCACTGCCCGCGGGCGCCTCGATCGTCACATCCGGGACCGAGACGAGGCTCGACGCGATGCCCGCCAACGGGACGACGTCCTGGCGGGACAGCACAGACCTCTGTGCGATCTTGAATTGCCTGCACCGCTCTCTCGGATCGGTAGCCGATTGGCTTGCGGCGACAGCCGCTTCGCCGTCCGGGTTCTTCGACGCGGTCACGTTGCGCCCGCCCGCCTGGTAGCTGGGGCCGATCACTCTGGTCAGCGACGGGCTCATCAGGTTCAGCGCGTTGACGTCCGACATCAGGGTCATGTCCCAGTCCGCCTGGGCGTTCTGGATCGTGGCGACCCAGGACGCGTTGTCGTGCTTGGTCAGTTCGACGGCGGCACCCGCACCGGTGAGCGCCTTCTGCAGGTAGTCAGCGCCCTTTCCCCGGTCGCCGAATCCCATCGAGGCAGGGAACTTGACGGTGGCTCCTCGAAGCACCGCCGCGGCCGCGGCCGGGTCCGGTGCCGGGACCAGAGAAGGGTCTTCGAGCGCGCACTTGTAGTCCCTCGGAATCACCGAATTGAAGATCGGGCTGAGATCGTTGGAAAAGATCATGGTGAAGGCCGCGCGGTCGATCGCCTGCGCGACTGCTTTGCGCGCCTCCGGCTTGCCTGCGAAGTAGCGGCCGGGTGTCTCGTTGAAAGCCACGTACACGCTTGCGATGATCAGATTGACTCGGTTGTAGTCGCTGCGGCCCGCGAACCGGCGGATGGTGTCGCCGGTGGCGGAACCGATGTCGAGACCGCCGGAGAGAAGTTTGCTCGCGGTGGTCGACGGATCGGCACGGATGCCGAAAACGATTCTGCCGGGCGGCACGCCCGGCAGAATCTTGGCGTACTTGACCCACTGTGTGAAGCCTGGGCGCAGATCGTAGGAGTATTCGGCCCCCGGCTTTGCCGAGCCGAGAGTGTACGGACCGGAGAACGCGCCTCTCACCGAGCCTGCTGCCAGCCCCGCCTTGTCGGCGAGACCGGCGGGGCAGATGATCCCGGCCTGCGGCACGGACAGCGCGGCGAGGAACTCGCTGTTGGGCCGGCCGAGCGTGATCGAGACGGTTCTGGCCGCATCATCTGCGGTGATCGTCGTCTTCCCCAAGCCGAACACCGGAGCGGCGGAAGGATGCGCGTCGTTGCCGTTGTCTGCGTAGTAGGCCAGGGAGGCCGCGACGACCGCCGGTGTGATCTTCGTGCCGTCGGCGCAGACAGCGTCGTCGCGGATGGTCAGTGAGTACTCCGAGGCCGACCTCGCGCTCCAGCCAGACGCGAGATTCGGGATGATCGTGCCGTCGAAGTCGCGCGCCGTGAGCGTGGAAAACAGCAGGTTCGCGCCGATGTAGTCGTCGAGCGCTCTGCCTGCGGCGGGATCGAAGGTCGACGGCGCGACGAAGTACTCCAGACTGACCGCTCGGCCCGGCGGGGTGCCGCCGGACGGGGAGCGGTCGCACGCGGCCAGAACCAGCATCGCGACCGCGGTGATGCACGTGCGGGCGCGACGCGCCCGGGATCTGGGGGAGAACGGCATTGCTCAGGTCCTCCCGGAAACAGTGAATCCTGACGAAGGCAGGAGTGCGAGAACGAGAAAATCACGGTGGTGCGAAGTCACGCGAAAGCACGGCAGAGATGCCGGTTCGGCAGTTCCCGGCCCGAAATTCCCATGGTTTCCTCGCCTTCAGCGCAGCGGATCGGACCCTGGAGCAGGCAAGCGGATGTGACGCTGCGCGCGGAAGCCGGCAGCGCGGTCAGGCCGATCCGATGCATAGCTGACCGCAAGAATGTGTTGCGGTGCGAGATCTTTGCCGACGCTCTTTCGTTCTCGGACTCGGCATGCCGGGGCCTCGCGGAGAACGGCTTCAGCGGGACGCTCGAGTCATGCGGCACAAGCAGTTCGCGCTCGGACATGGCCGCACTGGGAAAAAGGCGCATCAAGTGGCTCCCGGGGTATCTAGCGTGATGCGATGATGTTCCATGCTGCGGCATTGCGACCCGGATTTTCACGGATCAGCCGCGAAAATCCCGTTTGATAAAGGAATCCGCCATCTGTTGAGCGAGGACGATCTCAAGCTGGTCGACGCGCTTCAGTCCGGGCCCCGTGCGCCCTGGTCGTCGGTCGCGAAGGCGGCCGGAATGAGCGCCGTCACCGCCGCGCGCCGATGGCAGCGGCTGGTCGAACGAGGAGATGCGTGGATCACCGCCTACCGCGGCGGTGATCCACGCGGTCAGGCAGTGCTGGGCTTCGTCGAGATCGTCTGTGCGCCCGGCTGTGCTCTGGACATTGCGCGGAGGCTGGCCGCCGACTCCCGCGTGACCAGTGTCGAATGCACCGACGGTCGGTACGACCTGCTGGTGCACGTCGTCACCCGGTCGCTGCAGGACCTCGCGGAGTACCTGACGCACCAGCTCTCCGCGGTGTCCGACGCGGTCTCCAGCCGCACGCACGTCCTGACCCGCCTGTTCCGAGAGGGCAGCACCTGGCGGGTGCGCGCGATTCCGCCGGGCCGTCGCGACGCCCTTCTCCGGTCCCCGGCATCGGAGATCGCCGCCCGCATCGGAACAGGGGAGACGACCGTACGCCGGCGGCTCGCCGTGCTCCTCGCCTCAGGGACGCTGATCCTGCGTTGCGAGATCGCCCGCTCGCTCTCGGCCGCGCCGGTCACCGCGATGCTGCGGATCCGGGTACAGCCGGATCAGCTCGAGGCCGCCGCGCAAGCGCTCGCGGCCCTGCCGGAGACCCGGATGTGCGCCGGCGTCAGCGGCGAAGCGAACGTGCTGCGCATCGCCTGGCTGACGTCCCAACGCCAGATTGGCGCTTTGGAAGACACGCTCGCGGCGAGGTTCCCCCGCCTGGAGGTAGTCGACCGCGCCGTCACGGCACGCCCGGTAAAACTGATGGGCAGGATGCTCGACGCGGAAGGACGCTCCGTCGGGCAAGTGCCGCTGTTCAGCATCCAGTTCCCGCTGAAGACAGAAGACTGATGGCATCAGCAGAAAGCCCGCGTCGAGCCGATTGGCCAAGCGACCTGCCAGGCGAACACGACGAGACGCGGGACGGATGACGGCCGTCCTCCGTGCGTACCGGGACTGAGGCGAGCACGCACCCCGCGGCCTGTCACCTGAATCCTCACTCCGAAGCCGAAAAGGCGCCTCCCGTCGCCCGGCTCGTCTTGACGTCCGGTTCTCGCCAGGCCATGTACGGAGGCTGCCCTTGTCTTCGGCTGTCGGGAGCGGACCGTCGAAGAGACTGAATCGAACTGCGATCGCGTCGTGCGGCTCGGCGGGCGAGGCGGGGAACGCAGGCGAGCACACGGCCGCCCATCCGGTGTGCCGTCCGCTCGACGAACCCAGCGCGACTTGGTGTACCCGCCAGAGCGATGGCTTCCGAACCGGATTGGCGGGAACACGCCAGCGCCTCACGCTCCATCGCTGATCGCAACGCTCGCTGTTGCCGATCTGGGGCCATTCGGCAAGCACAGCACCTCGAACGACGCTGCCGGCCAACACCGGTGCTCGCACAGTGGGGTTGTTTCATCGTGGTTGTTGCTGGTGGGTGTGGTTGAGCGGGTGTGTTTTGGCTGTGGTGGCCGGGTTTGGTGCGGGACCGGCGTGGCGGCGTGGGCATGGGTGAAGCCCTCGGCAGGATCGAGATGTGAGTCAACCATCCGCCGAGGGCTTCGGCCCTCTTTCCCACCAGGTCGCTCTTCCGCTGTCCCGGCAGACCTTGGGCGTGGTCGCCGGGTTGATCCGCGTCCGGCGCCGTGGGATGAGGTCACGCTGGCGCAAGGCGACGCCTGCCGGGCAGGCGCTGGTGGTGCTGCGCCACGACCCGCGGCTGGCCGACATCGGCGGCGGCCACGGCGTCTCGGCCTCCACGGTGCGCCGCTGGGTGCTGGAAGTCATCGCCCTGCTCGCCGCCCGCGCCGCCCGGCTGGACCGGGTCCTGCGACGGCAGGCCGCGCGCGGCGCGTCAGCGGTGCTGGTGGACGGCACCCTGATCCGCACCCGGCGCCGCACCGGACGCGCCAACCGGGCCCACTACAGCGGCAAGCACAAACAGCACGGGCTGGTCGTGCTCGCCCTGACCGACGAACACGGCCGGCTGTTGTGGGTCTCCGCGGTCCTGCCGGGCCGCACCGCCGACATCACCGCCGCCCGCCGGTTGCGGATCCGCGAACGCCTCCACGCCCACGGCCTGACCCCGGCCGGAGACAAAGGATTCCACGGCTGGCACAAAGACATCCGCACCGCCCGCGACTGCCCGGACTGCGGCGGGGCCTGCGAGCAGATCGTGCTCACCCCCTACAAAGCCGAAACCAACCGTCCCCTCACCACAGGACAGAAACAGGCGAACGCGGCGTTCGCCGCGATGCGCTGCGCGGTCGAGGGCGGCTTCGCCGCCCTCAAAAACTGGCGCGTCCTCGACAAACTCCGACTCGACACCCGCCACGCCACCACCCTGCTGCGCGCCCTGCTCGTCCTCACCCACCACGAACAACACACCCGCGACCACGCCCAAACCAACCCGGCCTAAGCACTACCACACCCCCACAACCCAACCCCACCAGCACAAACCACGATGAAACAACCCCAGTGTCGATGCTCAGAATTTTCCTTGCCGGCGGAGCAGCCATTCGCACCATGGAGTCGAAGCGCCGCCAGTCTTACACTTGCGCAAGTCATTGAATGTGGCTTAGTGTGGCTTCGCTGAGGTCGAACAGGGGAGGTGAGGGCTAGTGTCCAGCAGTAGCAGGGGCCGATTATGGCCCTGCCGAACTCCGCGCTGCGGACTGCGCGCGCTCTGATTGGCGTTCGACGGCGGCGGATGCTGACCGAGCTGGTTGCCGCGAGCGCCTGATGCGGCTCGCTGCACGGGCCTGGGCTCCTGTGTCGGCCTGTTCGGAAGCGGCTTGCCGTGATTTCCAGGCGTGAGCTCAATTTGCTGCTTCTTTTGCCCGGCGTGGGAAGTCGGACGCACCAGAACGCCTCATCGGCTGAGCGCGCCGACCAGTTGGCGGCGGCAATGAAAATCCATTCCAGTAGGTTGCCGCGTGTCTCGGTGCTGCGTTCAGGCCGGTGTTGCTCTGACGGATCACGGCTGCGATTGGCGCGCCACGAGGAAAAGAAGGAAACATGACCGAGAACAAGACCGTGCCCGGCACTGAAGACGCCGGCCCTGGTTCGGCGGCATCGCGCACCGCGGTCCTCGACGACCTGCATGTCGGCGACATCCGCGGTGCGATGGGCACCATTCGCCAAGAGGACACCGGCCCGCGCCGCACCCTGCGACGCCGGCTGACGACTCTGCTGGCAATTGCCGGCCCGGGTCTGATCGTGATGGTCGGAGACAACGATGCGGGTGCGTTCGGCACCTATACCGAAGCTGGGCAGAACTACGGCACCACGCTGCTGTGGACGCTGCTGATGCTGGTCCCTGTGATATTCGTCAACCAAGAGATGGTGCTGCGCCTGGGCGCGGTGACCGGAGTAGGGCACGCGCGGCTCATCTTGGAGAGATTCGGGAAATTCTGGGGCGCGTTCAGCGTCATCGACCTGTTCGTCCTCAACGCGCTGACCATCGTCACCGAGTTCGTCGGGGTGAGTCTGGCCTGCTCCTACCTCGGGCTGCCGAAAATCCCGACCGTGATCGTCTCCGCGGTGCTGGTCGTGGCCGCGGTGAGCACCGGCAGCTTCCGGCGCTTCGAACGGTTGTCGCTGGTATTGGTAGGTTTTTCGCTGGTCATCATCCCGATTGTGCTCATGGTCCATCCGCCGATCGGGCAGATTGCCCACGACTTTGTCGTTCCCGCTATTCCTGGAGGTTCGGGACAGCTCTCCGACGTAATGCTGTTGATCATTGCTATTGTCGGCACCACGGTCGCGCCGTGGCAGCTGTTCTTTCAACAGTCCTACGTCATCGACAAGCGGATCACTCCGCGGTTCATCCGCTACGGGCGGGCTGACCTGATTATCGGGATCGTGATCGTCGTGGCCGGCGCGGCAGCGATGATGATTTTCTGCGCCGGAACATTCTCCGGACGCCCGGAGTTCGGGAACTACACTGATGCCGCGGGCACTGCCGCCGGTCTGGGGCAGTATGTCTCCCACACCGCAGGCGTGCTGTTCGCGATCGGGCTGTTGGACGCGTCGATCCTGGGCGCGGCCGCAGTCGGGCTTTCCACTTCTTACGCTCTCAGCGACGTGCTCTCGATCAACCACTCGCTGCACCGACCGGTGACCAAGGCCAAAGGCTTCTATGTCTGCTACGCCGGGCTGATGGCAGTGGCAGCGGTGCTGGTGCTCACTCCCGGGGTGCCGCTTGGCGCTCTTACCAGCGGTGTCCAGACTCTCGCTGGCGTCTTGCTGCCGTCGGCGTCGGTGTTTCTGCTGCTGCTGTGCAATGACAAGGCCGTTCTCGGCCCGTGGGTGAACGGTCGCGGGGTAAACGTGTTCACCGGAATTGTCGTATGGGTGCTGGTGCTGCTGTCTGTGATCCTCACGGCCAGTGTCTTGTTCCCTGACATCGGCTCCGAAGTGATCCTCGCCATCCTCGGCGGCGGCGGCGGTCTCGGGGCGCTGCTCGGCGTCTACTTGCTTCTCGCGTCTCGCCGCGCTCGCATGAAAGCGTTGGTCGGCAAGGCCGCTGAGGTTCGCGCCGGCGACACCCAGGACGAAGAATCCGCTGGCTCTGCACCGGAGGAAGATCGTGACACCTGGCGGATGCCTCCGTTGTCCGAACTCGCCCGCCCGGTCCTTTCGACTCAGCACAAACTGGGTTTGATGGTGTTACGAGGCTATCTGCTCGTGGCATTCGCGCTGGTCGTCGTCAAGATCGTGCAGATCAGTATCGGTAATTAACTCGCGACAACGGCAGGGCTGTACAACAAACAGTCGGCCGGAAACTGGATTTCGGAGCGCAGCCACCGATCGGTCCCGCCTGTCGGTGGCTGCGCCGCCACTCCTTCGAGGAAGGCCCGACGACAATGCGCGCATTCCGCTTTTTCATCTGCTGGTGTCGTCTCAAGCGGCGCAAGGCGGGCGGACCCGCGCCTGCGGCGGCAGCCCCGGCCGCCGGGCGAACGTCCTTCGATTTCTCTTCGCCGTACCTGCTTGGCGGCCGCGTTCCTCCGCCTGCCGTTGACAGCCGTCGGGCGGCGGCCGTACCTGACGGGACAGTAGCGCCGAAGGAACGCCGCAGCCCAGACGGTCGCGCGAGTTACCGCGTCTTGCTGGCTTCAGCCCTGCTGCGACGGGGCAAAGACCTGTCGTATGTAGCTGTGACGACAGGCGTGCCGCTGGCTTTGGTCGAGTTGATCGCCGACGAGCTTGCCGAGGAGCGCGGCGATGACGCAGTCGGGGAACCGGGTTCCCCGCCGCGGTCAACGCACCGACGGAGACGGCAAAAGACGTTCATCGCGGCAGTCATTGCCGTCAATGCCGCCGCATCAGGCAGTATCTGCGCTGCCGTCACGGCGACGTTGCATCACGTTCCGTCACTTGCTGTGTTGAGCGGCGCGAGTTCAGCCCTGCTGATCGCTGGCGTTTGGGGGTTGGCCCGCAGCGTCAAACCAGTGCGCGCCGCGCGTCGAAGCTCTGGCCCAGGGTCGCTATGGCTCGTGCTGAGAGGTCAGCGGTCGCCGAGAGGCCGAGCCGGACTCAGGCACGAGCGGAGCTGAAGCTGGGACGGAGCGACTGACGCCGGGAGCCGGGGAGCGGGTCGGGGGCGAGGGTGCCGTCGGGAGCAATGTGGCTGAACATTTGCTCGATCACTGAGATGATGTGCGGGTCTTCGACCCGGTAGAGCTGTCGACGCCCGTCGCGACGAGCGGCGACGATGCCAGCCGCTCGCAGCTTCGCGAGCTGCTGGCTGGTGGCCGGGACGGTGGTGCCGGTGAGTTCGGCGAGCGTGGTGACATCGTGTTCGTCCGCCGCGAGCAGCCACACCAGGTGGAGCCGGCCTGGCACTGAGAGCATGTCGAAGGTGGCCGCCGAGGCGTTGAGCTGGGCAGTGGTGACAGGACGAGGGGTCCGCGGCTGCGGTGCTGGTGTCGTCGGTTCTTCCGTTTCTTTCATCGTGTTCACCACTGTCTACTCGATCGAACGGTTGCGCAACTCGTTGACTATTGGCTGGGTTCAGCCGAGGTTCTTCGAATGACCGAGGCAGCGACGTTCCAGCGCGTCTGGCAGCAAGAGCGGCGGACGGCCGCACCTTCCAGATCCTGGCTTGGTTCCGCGGTCGTGAGACCAGGCCGGACGCACTCTCCGCCGAACGGTGTGGTCGAGCTGTCAACCTGGAGCGAATGCGACCGGCCACGCTGTTCCTGCAGCTCCGCGCAGGCAAGCCGAGCAAGCGGTATCCGGTTGCCGGTTCGGCGCGGCAGCGTGCGCGCCGGTTTTCCTCACGAGGCCGAACAGGGGGAGCGTCCGCTGCCGTCGTCTCTGTACTGCCGGGGTCGGCGGCTTCAAGCGGCTGTGTTGGCATCGGTTTTTGTCCGGCGGCGGACGGAGCTGTTGTGCTGGTTCTGCTCCGGTGGCCGGGTGGGTTTCGCGAGGCGGGCGGTCGGCGGTGAGGAGCGGGTAGGGGTGTGGGTGCGTCATCGTTTCTCGACGAGGAGCTGCCCCATCCGGACCCTTGTTTCAGCTGGGGCAAGGCTGACGTATAAAAATGACGGAGATGCTTGACACCCGGGCCTCTTGATCACTAGTGAGTCCTGGGTGAGTGAACCTCAGCCGGACCGTCAGGCGCGTCATCGCCTGGCGGTCCTTCGTCACGTCGAGGAAGTCAGCGGGAACGCGGCCATGACCTGCCGGTATTTCGGGATCACCCGGCAGACCTACTACAACTGGCTGCGCCGGTACGAGGCCGAGGGCGTCGATGGCCTGCGCGATCGGTCGAAGAGGCTGTGGACCAGCCCGAACGCGACGCGCGCCGAGGTGGTGGAGAAGATCCTGCACCTGCGCACGGCCTACCACTTCGGCCCCGAGAAGATCGCGATGTACCTCAAGCTTTACCACGACGTCACCATCAGCAAATCCGGCGTGTGGCGGATCCTGCACCGCCTGCCTGGTCGACCTCGGCGGCCGGGTGCAGCTTGGCCAGGGTGACCGCTTCGGCCATCTTCGGGCGGATCCGGCGGACGCCGGTGGCCGCGGCCTCGGTCAACCAGGCCGCCGCGGCGCTGCCCAGCGCCAGGAACGCGGCTTCCTCCGGCGAGGTGGCCCGCGGCGCGCGGTCGCCGTGATGATCGGGCCGCGGCGGGTAGTGCTCGTCCTGGATCGACGGGTTCCCCGGTGTCGAGCGGGCATGCCGGGCGACCTCGGCGGGGCCGTTCTCGTCGATCGCGGTCACGATCAGGGCGTCGCCGTGGAAACGGACCCAGACCCGGGTGTCGACCAGCGGGTGCGGCACCGAATACCGCACCCCCCGACCGAGACGGCGCCGTCCCAGTTGACGCGGCGGGTGGTGCCGAACGCGACGGTGAAAGGGTTGCGGGTCAAGGGATGCAGCCGGGTTTGTTCCTCCGCGAGCGCCTCGGCCGGGCGTCGGTTGGTCTCGCGATGCGGCCGGTCGTTGATCTGCTCGCAGAACTCGCGGCAGGCAGTCTCCAGGTCGCCGAAGCTGCGGTAGGCGTCCAGCAGGTTGGTGCCGGTGGGCACCAAGTCCGCTTTCGCGATCCGCACCGTCGCCTCCGACCCGCCCTTGGACTGCGGGTCCGCCGGAACACAGGTGCGGATCGTCATCCCGTAGTGCCGGCCGACCTCGACGATGTTGGGGTTGCGGACCGCGATCGACGCGACATGATCGACCGACACCGTCTTTTCGTTGTCTGTCAACGCATGCGTCGGAACACCGCCGATCCGCCGCAACATGGCAGGTTGTGCTCCCCGCCGGGGCGACTGTGTCGGCAGCCCTTATCGCTGCGACTGTCGCCATCCTGCTCAAACGCAAAGACACCAAGACGCCTGCGTACGATCAGCACACCGAGGGCCGGATTCGCGGCTTCAAGAACCTGGTCGCCGCCGCTGACACACTCCAGTACATGCGGGGCATGTACTACCTGTCCCAGGTGCTGAGCGGCGAATATGTCTACAGCGACGAGCAACGCCACGCGGATGCTGAACTGGCGGTCGCCCGGTTCAACCGGGGTTGCGAGCTGATCGATATTCACGTAGCGGACCGGGAGTCGGTACAGCCGGTGATGCGGTACTTCTATTGGGTTCTGCTCGAAGAAGACCACCCAGTCAACCGCGGGCCCGGGGTGAAGGAGTACGAGCGGCTTCGCGACCTGCTCTACGAGGCGCTGCGCCTGACCAACAGTCTCGCCAAGAAGATCCAGGATCGACACAAACCGACAAAGGAAGTTCTGGAGGCCGAAGCCAACAGCCGTCGCATCATCAACGAGGGCACGGGACAACACCTCTACGACCCGGAGTTGAAAGTGGAGATGAGGGCGCTGACCGCCGAAGCGATGGAGGAGGTCATGAACCAGGCAATGACCGCCCTCGACGAGTACGAAGCCAACGTGAAACTCACCCGCGCCCGGATGAAAGAGTGGGAACGCGACGGGCTCTGACCACGTTTGGAGTGGCTCGCGAAACATGCCTGCCGGTCACGCTTCTGTGCCCGTTTGGGCCGGTTCACTGGCTGGGTCTTCCGCCGCGCAGCTACGCGTGCCGCATGCCCCGGGTGGATCATGCGAAACCCGGACAATCTCACCGAGGAGGACGAGCAACGGCTCAGTGCCATCCTGGCGCGTTGCCCGCTGCTGACGGCTGCCAGCCGTCATGTCGGCGCGTTCGCCGTAATGATCCGCGACCTCAACGGCAGCGACCCACTCGACTGGATAAGCCATGTTCGAGCCGACAACCTACACGCACTGCACTCGTTCACTGCCGACCTCCGCCGAGACCACGCCCGCGATTCGCCGCCGGGCTCACCGTCCATGGAACGATGGGCCCGCCGAGGGTGTCGTGAACTAGATAAAAATGCTCAAGAGAACGATGTTCGGGAGAGTCAAAATCGACCTTCTTCGCGAACGAATCCTGCCCGCTTCAGCATGACCGATCCCTTGCAGCTGCACGCAATCTGTGACAGAGTCCATCAGCCTGACAAGCGACACGTGCAGGATGTCTGCCATATCTGATTTCGAGATCTTGAATGGTGACGTCAAGAATGGGAACTATCAAAATAAGTGTGTTCGTCCCGAGTGTCGAGAGCTTTCAGCTTACCTTGGATTTGAGTTGCTTGTTCGGGGTCGAGGTCAGCCAGGATTGCGATTGCCTCCCGCCAAGTCTCACGTGCTTCTCTTGGCAGGCCTGTGTCGCGGAAGACCGTCCCTAGTTCGTGAAGGGTCCCCGCGCATGCATAGTCCCGGTGCTGCTCACGGAATAACGCAACAGCCTGTTGGAGATGATCGATGGCGTCATTGTTCTGACCTCGCTCGTGGTGCACCCTCGCCATGGACCGCAGTGTCAGGGCTTGATTGTTGCCAGCCTCGATTTTCATGAACAAATCCAAACTCAGACAAAGATGGGTCATCGCTTTGTCGAACTCGCCCAACAGTCGGAAAGCATCTCCGAGCCCCATCAGCGTGAGAGCCTCGTTGCGCTGGTGCCCGATAGCCCGGTAGATGTTCAATGCCTGTCGTTTGTACTCGACGGCCTCGCGACAGCGCCTAAGTTCGATGTAGCAGTCCGCGAGGTCCGACAGCGAACTGCCTTGGCCAAATTCGTCGTCGGTCTGTCTTGCGATCTCCAGGCCGTGCTGGTGGCAGCGGACTGCCTCGTCGTATCGGCGGGCGTTCTGGTACGCCTCGCCGAGGTGGCCGTAGGCCCAGCGTTGGCCGAGTTGGTGGTCGAGTTGTCGTGCGGCTGAGAGGCCTTGCTGGTGGACCGTGATCTGATCGGCGACGTGGTGATATTCGCTCAGATAGCAGTCAACGGCGTTGGGGAGTTGCCAGCCAACAGTGTGCTGGCCGACAGCGGGCGCGTGGCGAATGATGGCCATCAGGTTGGAGTGCTCCGCGGCGAACCAGCCTCGCGCCTGGCTGTCGCCGGTGAAGGTGAGCGGCTGGCACTCGGGGCCGATCGGATCGATGGGGATCTTGGGGTGCTGCGGGTAGAAAGCGAACAGGGCGGCGTGCGCGGTGTGGAGATACCACTCGAACAAATGCAGTGTCGCCGCCTTCCGGTCGTTGTCGGACTCGTCGGTGGCGGCGCGTTCGGCTGCGTAGACGCGCAGGAGGTCATGCAGCTGGAACCGGTCTCTGCCTGTTTCAGTCGCCAGGTGGACGGCGATCAGACCGCCTAACACTCGCCGCGCCGCGGGTGGCGTGAGGCCGGTGAGTGCGATGACGGCGTCGAGGCCGAGGTCGGGACCGGGATGCAGGCCTAGCAACCGGAAGACCCGAGCAGCGGGTGGCGGCAAGGCGGTATAGGACCAAGAGAAAACAGTACGCACTGCGGTCGCCTCGTCGTCATCGGAGGCTAGAGCATCCAGGCGATTGTGCTCGGCGGCCAGCTCGTCAACGAGATCGCTGATAGCGAAATGCGGGCGTGTTGCGACGCGTTCGGCGGCTATTCGCAGCGCCAGCGGCAGGTATGCACACAGCCGGGCCAACTCGGCGACGGCGTACGGCTCGCGGTTGGCGCGATCGGTCCCGATGACGTCCCGCAGTAACAGCATCGCTTTGCCCGGGGCGAGGACGTCGAGGGTAAGGCGGTGTGCACCGTCGTGTGCGACCAGACCGGAAAGTCGGCTGCGACTGGTCACCAGCACAGCGCAGCCTGGCTCGTTGGGTAGCAGCGGCCGCACCTGCTCGGCGGTCCCGGCGTTGTCCAACACCACCAGCATCTTTCGCCCGGCCAGCACTGACCGGAACGTCGCGGTCATGTCCTCCAGATGAATGGGGATCTGTTCGTCGCGAAGCCCCATTGAACGGAGGAAGAACCCCAATGCCTGACCAGCGGTCATGGGCGGGCTGGGGTCGTAGCCGCGAAGGTTGACGTAAAGCTGTCCATCAGGAAACCGGTCCTGGGCGTGGTGACCCCAGGAGACCGCCAAGGAAGTCTTGCCGATTCCCGGGGAGCCGGCGATCGCCGACACCACTACGGTCGGCAATTGCCCCGCCCCGCGTTCGTCGAGCAATGTGTCTAGTCTGGCAAGCTCGGCTTCGCGGCCGGTGAAATGCGCTGCTTGTGGCGGTAGTTGTCTCGGAGTTGGCGGCGGTAACGGTCCGGCGTGGTGGAAGTGCACGCCACCTGCGATGTCTCGGGCCTGCACCATGTGCCCTGCTGCCCCAGATGCGGCATTGTTGTGCGCGCTGCCTGACCTGTTCGCCTGGTGGCTCACGAGCGTTCACGCCTCCCTCGTCCCCAGCGTGCCACTGTCATGGCTGGTGCGAACAGGGATGACACCCGATCGTCCTCGTCGAGGCGGCCGACAAAGTCGGCCGGTCGGTGTCGATGACAGTACTGCACTCGAAGTAGCGGGTGTTTCCTCAGCGCGATGACCTCGTTTTTGAGACCGGTGACCGGGACCGATGCCGTATGAAGAGTCACGGCCGCGATTGTTGTGATTGAGTCAATTACCGGCCTTTTACCCGACGCCAGAACAAGACGGCGCGCCGACGTCGAACTTGCGTCCATGCGCGGACGCAAGTTTCGAGTCGGGTGCCGCGGCCGTCGCCTTCTTGGATGCCGCATCGGCGGAATACGACGATGCTTCGGGCATCCTCGTGCCCGACGGACGCCGGATGCTGGCCATGCTGAACCGAGCCACTTCTGCCGAAACCTCGCTGGAAGCTCAGGTACGGCTTGTCATGTTCGTCGTCGACTGCGATCTCGACTCCGAAAGCGCGAGGCCGCCAGTCAGTCAACGATCTGGCTCTGTCCTGGAAGGGTGTCGTGGTCTCCCGAAGTGGTCACGGCTTGTGGGATGCCACGCCCCACTTTTGGGCGAAGGACTTGCCGTTAAGGCCCCGTGTCGCCAGTTGAGCACTGATCTTGTCGGCGTCCTGGTAGGTGTTGTCGGCTGCCAGCGCTGCGGCGTACTTGGTGACGGCTTCGCGGAGTGTTGCGAGCTTGACGAAGGTGATCACTCGGGTCCCTGGGCGGGCGGAGGCTTGTTTGTGCAGCACGTGGGTGTTGTGGATCAGGATCGGGGTCGCGGTGCACGTGTGGTCGTACTTTTCGTCAAACCAGTCCATCGAGTGCGACAACTGTTCTGCATCGTGGCGCCAGATGCCTTCCGCGGTGCTGCCGCTCTTGCACTCGATGACCAGGTACTTAAGCTCTCCGAGAGACCACAGCACGTCCGGGCCCTCCTTCGTGTCCAGCTCCGGTCGCTGCGCGCCGAGCCCCAAGTGCAGGCCGAGGTCGTGCATTGCCTGCTCGAAGTAGGGGACGCGGACGGGATCGGGATCTGGAACGAGATCTTCCAGCATCGCCGCGACACCGATGATCAAATCGTTGCCGTTGCGGTAGCGCTCGGTCAGGTATTCGGCAGCCTGTCGGGACTGGTCGGCGATGCTGCTCAGGCGGTGGTACTCGACGCCGTCGCGCGGACGCAGCACGGCCTTGTTGTCGGTTTGCGCGGACTTCTGCAGTTGGAGCGCGGCGGCGGGGTCCGTCAGGTGCAGGTAGCCGGCGGCGCGCTGCTTGAGCCAGCCTTCGTGCCGCTGTTCGCCGTGGGCGGCAGTGATCGCCTCACGCATCTTCGCGTGAGCATCTCGGTAGCGGCCGAGTTCCGCCAGCCGGAACGCTTCTCGTTCGGCCACTGCGATGGGCGAGACAGTGCTGGTGGCCGGATACGTGACGTCGTCGAGCGCGTCGACGCTGGCTTCGATCCAATCCTGATCCCGGGCCAGGCACTTGCCGATCACACTCCTGATTTCGCTGAACGGCTTTCCGTGCAGCATGTCGGCGACCTGATCGGACAAGGCCAGCTGGGCTCGCGTAGCAGGGCTGAACTTGGTCACTCCGCCGGTCCTGTGCAGACGCTGGGTGAGTTTCGAACCGAGCAGTAGGACCGCGCAGTGGTCGTTGTTGGAGCGCACCCCGCGGCCCATGCCTTGTTCGATCCGCTGGATCTGCCGGGTGATCATCGCGTCGCTCTCGTTCAATGCGAGGGCTTCGAGGCGGTCGAGCACGCCGTAGGCCTCGGGGAGCCCGTCGAGGGCGAGGATGCGGCAGGCGTCGTCGGGGAGGTCGATGCCGTCGTACTTGTTGATCAGTACGACCAGGCCGACGTGCCCCGCGCGCAGCGCGCTGACGCCGTCGTGGATGGTGCTGCTGTCGTGCTCGGCGGCGGCGACGCCACGCCAGAACGCGGCCCGGCGGCGCGACGGGACGATGACCACGACGTTGTGCCGCTTGGCTTCCTCGGCGAGGTAGTCGCGTACTTCCTCATCGGTGGTACCGGGGTGGGTTTCCAGCGGGGTGAGGATCATGCGGTCGCCGAGATCGTCCGCGGTGCGCGGCGTGATCGGGGTCGCGATCGTGGCGGGTGCGGCGTCGAAGTGCGTGACCAGGACGCTGTCGTCGGCGAGAGTGGCGGTCAGGTAGATCCGGCGCCGGGCGGCAGTCAGGCTGGGGATTCGGTCGATCGGCGGGCACGGGGGCTTGATCTCGATCTCGCCGTAGCTGATCGCAGCGTCGCACAGGTGCAGCACCTCGGAGATGAGGGGCCATACGAACTTGAACTCGTCGCTCCCGCGGTGCGGGTGCAAGGCGTCAAGGACCTTTTCGCGGCGGTCGGTCCACGCCCAGTACGGGATGCGCAGCGCGACGCCGGGAACGTCTTCGGCCAGGTCACGGACGACTGAGGGCGACTGTTCGCGCAGGGCGTCGTCGAACAGGTTGGCCAGTTCGTTGTAGGCGGCGTGGCCGCGGGAGATGACGAGGGTGAACCGGTCTTCCAACGTCGCCAGACAGGCGTGCGTGTCGTCGATCAGCACCGAGCCCATTTCGATGTGTTGCCGGGTGTCGCCCACGACGCCGAAGACCGACAAGCCGTTGATCACTTTGTGGATGTAGGTGACGAGGATGGCCTTCCCGGATTGGAACCGGCCCGAATGGGGATCGTCGGTGGTCTCGATGCCGAGGGCTTTCGCCTCGTTCCGGACCTGGTCGGCGAGGTAGATGTCAGGCGTGATGTAGACGGCCGGACCGGCACCCTCGTTGAGGCAGCTTTTCAACATCATGAGGCCGACCACTGTCTTTCCGCCGCCGGTGTTCATCTTGACCAGCAGGTCGGACTCGGAGCGCCGCTCATACCAGCTCTCCCATACTTGCGTCTGCCCGTCCCACCGTCGGTTGTACTTCGGGGCGCGAGCCGGTAGCGCGGCGAAGATGCGCCACGGTTCGGTGGCGGAGTCCGCGACCGAACGCTTGGTCAGCTTGCCGAAGTCGATCCCTGTCATCATCATCCCCTGCTCGTCGCGCACATCGGTGTCCGCGTCTTCCTGGTCGCCGTGACACCCGCCATCGTTTCGGCCTAGCCCTCTTCAACACCCGTTCAGGTGTACTCGGCCAAGGTTTGGACCTCTGCCCGGTCTTGACCAGCTGACTAATGGACCGCCGACCCCGACGCGCTCATCTCGCTACGAGCACCGACGTTCTGCCGTCCGTTCCTCCAGGTCCTACGAGTGTGTGACTGCGAGACGATATCGAAGGTCGGCCATCCCAGTACGGGTTTATCGCGGCAACTGGTCGCGGAGCAGTCTCGGGGCCGCGCAGACGAGAAGAACACGTCAAGGACTGGACAAGTGAGCGTCGACTCGACGCTCGCTGTTGGCCTTGGGGCAACAGTGCAAGGGGTGTGCCGAATTTCAGTTCGTCCGACGGCTTACCGATTCGCGACACCAGCCGAACGCGGTGCCCGGCGTTCGGCTGGGCGTGGCAGGTTCGGCTAGGTCTACCGGCGTGTTGAACCGATACCGCCGCTAGTGGCGTCAGTACGATATCCGGTTGGAGTCGACGAGAGGGGCAGTGTGCTGCGTGCGATAGCTGACCGGTACGTGGTCCTTCCTGAAGCCGAGCGCCGGGGCGGTGCGTCCACGGTCGTCAAGGCGACTGACGGCTTCACCGCGAAGCACGTCGCGGTGAAGCTCATCCCGCGGGCGGGCGCGGACAAGACGAACCGGGTGTTCTTCCGCCGCGAGGTCGACGCTCTCTCGCGGCTGAGCCATCCGAGCATCGTTTCGCTGCTCGACCACGGCGAGGACGACGGTGAAGATGCGTTCTATCTGGTTTTCCCGTGGCTGGAACAAGGATTGCGCGACGTGCTGCCGCCGGCTGAGGAGATCGGGTGGGACGACTTCGCCGAACGATGGGCGCTGCCCCTGGCCGACGCGCTGGCCTACGCTCATGAGCAAGACGTGGTGCACCGCGATGTCAAGCCCGCCAACATCCTCGTCAGCGACGAGGGCTTACCCATGCTTGCGGATTTCGGCATCAGCAAGATCCGCAGCCAGATGGTCGCTGAAGCCACCGTCGCCGAGTTCGCCTCGCGCCCCTACGCTCCGCCTGAACTGGACGAGATGAGCAGCGCCGCACGCGACACGTGGGGATTCGCAGCGACCGTGTTGCGTTGCTTGTCAACAGGCGTCTTCGACGACTACCCGCACATCACGGCCGCGCTCGACGAAGTCGATGTGCCGCCGGACATTGCATCGCTGCTCCGGCGGTGCACTAGCCGCATCCGAGACAACCGGCTTCCGAACGCGATCGCGCTGCGAGGTGCGTTGCGCGAGATCCAGAATCGGCGCAACCGCAATTGGATCACTCAACGCGCGGCCCAGCTCGCGATCAGGGACGCGGCCGCCCGCAGGCTCGTCCCGCCGCCGTTGGACCACGACGTCGACGCCGTGGAACGCGCGCTGCGGGCGGAGTTCGCCCACGGCAGCCATCTCGCGCGGATCCTCGACTCGTCCACGGGCAAACGCCTGGCCGACACCTTCGACCTCGTGGGCCATCAGCGCCGGCTGCGGCTGGCGGTGGCACCGAACAACCCATCCTTTGTCGTGACCAAGCAGATCCCGGCCGACGACAACGTTCTGCATGCGATCCGAAGGAACGGCTGGCCCGTCGCCGACGAGGTTCACTGGACCTCGCGCCCCCAGCCCGCGGCGGAAGCTCGACGATCAATGGAGATCGTGCTCGCCGCTCTCGACGAGCACTACATCCGCGCAGACGAAGCACAGCAACGACGCGACGAGAACCGCGTCTTCGACGCCTGGCTGGACCTGTTGAGGGCCAAGGACGACCTTGAACACGCGCGCTCCGGTCCGCTGCGCTACCGGACGGCAACGATCGAGGGAAAACGGGTTCGGTTCAGCCTGGTGAACGAACCCGACTCCGAGATCCGCGGACAGGACCGGCTGTGCCGTCCCCTCGACCCCGACGACCGCGCGGGAGGGGCGGGCGTTGTCGTCGCGCAGGAAGGCAAGACCGTCATCCTCTCGTACCCGCGGCGGCCGACGGGCATTCCTCAGACAGGGGACCTTGTTCTCGACACGAGAGCGAGCCGTGCCGCGCTGAGCAGACAGCGCGAAGCCGTCGTCAATGTGCGGTCCGGAATCGCCGTGCGCCCCCGACTGCGAGACTTGATCGTCGATCCCCGGCGCATCGGTGCTCCCTCCGCCATGCTGGAGCCGGCTTGGTTCAGCGAGCAGTTGGACGAGGACAAGCGCACGGCCGTGACCCGGGCATTGGCCAGCCCGGACTTCTTCCTGCTCGAAGGGCCGCCGGGGACGGGCAAGACCGGGTTCATCACCGAGCTGGTGCGCCAGGAGCTGCGCCGCAACCCCACGGCGCGGATCCTGCTGGTCAGCCAGACCCACGTCGCGGTCGACAACGCTTTGGTCCGGCTTGCTGACACCGGATTGGAGGACCTTGTCCGGCTCGGCAAGACCGGGGACGAACGGATCGCCCAGCAGGCCCAGAAACACTTGCTGGACCACCGGATGCCGTTGTGGGTCGCGGAGATCCGCGCCACTGCCGAGCAGCACCTTGCACGGCTCGCCGCCGAAGCGTCGGTCCCCCTGACCGACGTGCAGGGCGCAGGCGCGTTGCTGGAACTCGTTGCGGCGCTCAACGACTTGACCGCGGTGCGGGCGAAACTGGCCGAGATCACCGGCACGTCCGCGCATGCACGAACGGTTGCGCGCGACGAGCCGGACGAGAACGACGCAGCATCCGATGCCGGGGCCATGCACGAACAGGCGGCACGACACATCACCAGGATCGAGGAGTTGCGCGAACGCGCCGGCTCCCTGCTGGGTGCTGCCAGACTCGATCCGCTGCTTCCCCCGGACACGGCTCCGACCGCCGACGCCGTTCGTGCCGCAGTCCGATCGCTCACCGATGAGGTTCCCCGGTTGGGAAAGCTTGCTGACATCCTTGCGCTGCAAGGCGAATGGTTCCAGCGGATCGAGTCCAGCCGGGACCTCGAAGGAGTGCTTCTGCAGCAGGCCCGGGTCGTCGCCGGAACCTGCATCGGGTTCCTGGCGCATCCCGCCGTCCGCGAGCTGGAGTTCGATCTCTGCATCCTCGACGAAGCCTCCAAGGCCACCGCTACGGAAACGCTGGTGCCGCTGGCCCGCTCGCGCCGCTGGGTGCTCGTCGGCGACCCGAAACAGCTCCCGCCGATGTACGAGGAAGTCCTCGATCACCAGGACCTCATGCGCCGGCACGAACTCGAACGGACCGATGTCGAACGCACCCTGTTCCAGGACCTGCTCGGCGGCGCGCCCGAGACAGCCCGCCATCAGCTCTCCCGCCAATACCGCATGCACCCCGGCATCGGCGACCTGGTCTCGGCCTGCTTCTACGACGGAACGCTGACGTCGGCGACGACGCCGGAACTCACCGGCTGGAACCGCCTCTATGCACCCGTCACCTGGCTGGACACCACGTCGTCCAGCGCCCGCCGGGAGACTCGCCTAGGCACGAGCGCGGTCAACCGCTACGAGACCCAGGTGATCAAACGTGCCCTGGCGGACCTGAGAGACGCACTGGCAAGGAGCATTGTGAGCATCGACGACGGCCGGGCGCTGCGGGTCCTTGTCCTGACCGCGTACCGCAAGCAGATGGACGAGCTGCACCGCGCAGTCGCCGGACTCGGCTCGCCCCAACTGGACATCGAGGTCAACACCGTCGACGCCGTCCAGGGCCGCGAAGCCGACGTGACGTTCTTCTCCGTGGTGCGCAGCAACGACCGCGGGGACCTCGGGTTCCTCGGACAGCGACACTGGCGCCGCATCAACGTCGCGCTGTCCCGGTCTCGGTTCGGCCTGGTCGTCGTGGGCGACGCGGCGTTCTGCGACAACGCCCCCGGGCCGCTGCGCGAGGTCTTGACCCACATGCGCAAGCACGCTGACACCTGCCGGATCGGAGCAGCCCGGACATGACCGATTCCACCGTGATCGCGGCGCGCCGCTACAGCGAACAACACCCCGGCTACCAGCTCGTGACTGCGGTGGAAGCCGCTATCCCGTTCTCCTGGCTGACCCTGGAAGTACTGGCCCAGCAACGCAAACCGCTGCCAGTGGTCGACGAGTTCGTGCTGCGGTTCTGCCAGCAAGGAGTGGACACAATCCCCGGAGTCGCCGGCGTGCTCGGCATCGGCGAGGACGCAGTGGTAGCCGCGGTCGCTCGACGACTCTCCGACGAGCACCTGGACTACCGCCCTGATCCGCGCCAAGCGGATCTCGGCGCACGTCGCATCAGCCTCACCCGGGCCGGAAACGCAGCCGTCACCGACCTGCAGACCACCACGCCGCAGCGGGTCGACCACCTCCAGGCTTTCGACCGGCTGCTGTGGGCCCCGGCATCCCGGAATTCATCCGAGCTGCCGGTCTGGGCCGACGTCGCCGCGCGCGAGATGCTGGTCCTGCCTGCGGCCCGCACCCGCGATGTGAACACCGACGAGGTCGCGCCGCGTGCGATCAACAACCTCCTCGCGGCGGACGACCCGCAACCCGGCCGCGCAGGCCGCAAGCCGGGCGGCAGCGAGCTGATCGAGGTGCTGGCGGTCGAGGCCGTGACCCGCCAGCGCCTGCGCTACCTGCCCGTCGTGCTGCTGGTGTTCGCCGCCGTCGACTTCGACGACGTACGACTGACCGTCGTGGTCGACGACATGATCAGCAACTCGCACGACCAGGCCCTAGCCGCCGCGGGCGGCGCAGACGGGCTGAAAATCACCGTGGAACCACCGCTCGGAGAGCCCGCACTCCCTCCGCAGCTCGTGGCCCAGCGGGCGTCTCACGACGCAGTACTAGGGCTTCAACGACGCGCCGACACACCGACATCAGAGCCTGCGCCCGGTACCGCCCCCGACGACGACAGTGCGACAGCACGCGCCGAGCTAGCCGCGCTCACCGTCCGCAGCGTCCCCTCTTTCGAACACCCGGAACTGCTCACGACCGCGCTGACCAGTGCACGCCGCCGGTTCCTGCTGGTCACTTCGCACCTGCGCGACGCCGTCGTCACTGGAGAGCTGATCAACCAACTGGAAGTCATGCTGCGCCGGCGCGGCCTCGTCGCTCGCATCGCCTACGGCCTCGGCCACCCTGACAGCGAGCACGACGCGGGCGCGCTCGACCGGCTCACGCGTCTCGCCGAAGCCCACCACAACCTCACCCTGGCCCGCATCGACGACGACCACCCGCACGACCTGATCTTCGACGACACCTGGGTGAACACCAGCTTCGGCTGGCTATCCTTCCGCGGCAACCGAAACCGGGTATACCGCCGAGAAGAAGGAACCCTCATCCGTTCTGTCGAGGCCGTCGACGAACGACACTCTCACGGCGTCTCCGCAATAGACTCTGCGGCTATCGTCTAGGACGCCTGTTCTTCATCGTCGTGCACCGTCGGGATCAGCGAACGTCCGCAGCGTTCCGTATGGAAGATGCGGTGTGACCTCGGATTTGAAAGGACCCGTCGGATTGACGGTCGCCAAACAACTTGAGTGAGGATGTCAGGCCGCAGCGAAACCTTGCTGCGCGGCTGCGACGGCTCTGCTGTCGCGGTGCCGCAGGCTTCGGCTGCGTGCTTGTACGTCTCGGCTACCACCATGTCCGGCACGGCGGACCTGGCCTCGAATGCGGTGCGAATCCCGGCGATCACGTGCGGATGCCTCGGCTGCCGATGCAGCAGCAGAACCCCGATCAGCAACTGGGGCTTGGTTTGGTCGCCGCGCTTGGCGCGGGCGGTTCGGCGTCGAGCAACACCAGAACGGCCGCGTGATAGATCGCCTGAACCGTGGGTATGGTGTCCAGGCGAATCTTCTCGTTGCTCCCGTGCAACCCGACGTAGCCCACACCGAAACCCGCAGTGGCCGGGATGCCTAGGCCTGCCAGGTAATTGCCGATGTTGCTCGGCCCGGCTACTTTGTCCGTGACCTCGACGCCATACGCTGCGGCGGCGTTCAGAATCGCCGAGCGAATCCGCGAGTGGGAGCCCAGCGAGTAGGCCGGCCAGCGCGTGTCGACCTGGATCAGCGTCGGCCGCGTTTCCGGCCACTCGTCATCGACCTGCGCGACCAGTCGCTGCAGCAGTTCGTCCGCGATGTCGCCGGTGAACCGTGGGGTAGTCCGGACATCGACGTTCAGGATGCACAGGTCGGGCGTGACTGAGAAACCCTGCCCGCCTTCGATGGCTGTCACAGTGAGCTTGCCGGGCAGCGGGAACCCCTCGGCAGCGCCTTCGGGCAGCTGCGCGGACGAGAGACGCTGCACCAGATGCGCGGCCTTCTCGATGGCGCTGGGACTGCTTTTGCTCCCGCCGGAGTGCGATGCCAGTCCGTGCACGTGGAGTCGGGCGCGGTGCACTCCGCGGCCGCCGACGACCAGTTTGTCGATGCCGGGGTAGCCGATCATGACTCCGGCGACGTCATCCGGAGCGCCGGGGCCCTCGAAGTACCTTTTGGCACCGCCGAAGCCTCCGGTGTGCTCGTCGACATCGATGAGCAGGACCAGCGTGCCGTGCAGGCGTTCTGCCACCGCCGCTACGCGTGCCGTGATGTGGCTGAAGATCGCCGCGCCGGATTTGGAGTCGGCGCTGCCCCGGCCATGAAGCCACCCGTCCTGCACGACCGCGGAGGTCGGAGGGTGTGTCCAGGCGTCCTCGTCGCCGAAGCCCGCGGTGTCCAGGCAGGCGTCGAGCACCCATCGTGGGCCGGGGTGGACGCCTGCGATCTCGCATACCAGTCCGACGACCGCACCGGTCTTGTCCGTGAGGACGGAGACCGGCAGTCCTCGCTCGCGCAGCCATGTTCTGAGCCGGTCGAGCGCCGGTTCGTACGGGTCGATGCCGCCCCGGCTCGGGATGGCGACCAGTTCGCGGGTGAGGGCGAGCACTGACTCGAAATCCTCTCTCGCCGCGGCCTGCACATCGTGATCACCGCCGAAGTCGGTCGAGTCCACGTTCGGCACCTCTCTCGGCCACGCTTGGGCGTCGTCGGCCTCTAGCTTGGCATGGCGGGGAGGCTCCGCAGCGCAGCAGCGGTCTCCACTTTCCGTGCTCCGGCGTAAAGCTGTCGGGCGTGGTCGATCAGGCGTTCGGACACGCCTGCTTCGAACAGCATTCCGGAGTCGAACGCTTCGGACGAGGTCAGCGAGGGGATGGGCACTACAGCGCGGGACTCCGAGGCGCAGAAGAACCGTTCGGGGGTGCCGGGATCGTCTTCGACGATGCCGATGTGCAAGGTCTTCAGGCCTAGGCTGCGGTCGTGCGGGTCACGGACCTGGAGCAGGTCCAGTAGGTGATCTTTGAGAACCTGATGGCGCGGTGGCCCGAACAGCACCCGGTAGTGCACTAGCTCTGGCTCCGCGGCCAGCGCGTTGTGGATGGCTTCTAAATAGGTCGCGTCCCGAGAGCGCGAACCGACGACGGCCAGATACCGGCGGGCGTCGCGAACCACGTCGGCCATCGCATCGCGCAGGTCGCGGTGTCCGACCAGTAGTCGTGGTTGCTCCGCCGGCGTTGTGAGCTGTGTGTCCTGGTGCGCGAACAGCGTTTCCGGCGGAGAGTCGTAGAAGTCGGACAGTATTTTGCGGTACTTGATGCTGGTGACGCGCACTCCGCGTTCCCAGCCGGACAACATGCCGGGGGTGACGCCCGATGAGCCTCCTTTGGCTCGGCTGTCCAGCTTCTCGCACACCTGCGCCAGTGTGGCCGGCAGTGACAGCCGTGCCTGGCGCAGTGGGGATGCGGGTGGGTTGACGGTCGTCGTCTCGTGCCCTGCTCGCTTCTTTCCGCGTCTGGTCCCCGCCATCGTGCCCCGCCTTCTCGCGCGGGAAACAGGTTACGGCCTATGCCCGTCCGTTTGAGCAAAAGAGGCGACTTCAACGCGAACGGAGCGGTCCGACGTCCGTTGCGGCCATCGGAGTGGCCCGGAGAACGTTCCTGCCCGGTTTTGTTCACCGTGCCAACGCTCCGCGCATCCGCTACCTGCTTTTCCTCAGTCGATGTGAACAACGAACGCACAAACAGACGGCTCGTGCCGCGAATTCAATGACATTGCCGCGTCTGCGGTGCCGGGCGATGCTGTCTGGACCTGAAGCGCACGCGTTCGCCCGGGGAAGGAGTCAAGTGCCGAATCCGTCAGGCCATGGCATCGCAGGACAGGCTTCGTCCCGCAGGCATTCCCAGCGTTGATTCCAAGCCCGTGAGCATCGCTTGCTTGATTCTGGAAGGGAAGATGAGTGGAGTCACGGATCGATCCCGTGCCTATCGCTGGCGCGTGGAAGGTCGTGCCCGGGTCCTTCGCCGACGACCGCGGTTCACTGCACGAGCTATTCCATTGTGGACAGTTTCGTGCGGCCACCGGTGCGGACTGGTCCGCACAGCAGACGATCTGTTCCACATCGCACCGGTCGGTCCTCCGCGGGATTCGCGTGACCACAGTGGACGGTCCGGCGAAGCTCGTGTCCTGTCTGCGCGGCGAGGTGCTGGACGTCGTCGTGGACCTGCGCCTGGGGTCGCCGACATTCAGCCGCTTTCATATCGAGCACCTCAACGAGGACAACCGGACCGCGCTGTACATCGCACCTGGGCTCGGACACGCTTTCCTGTCTCTAGCCGAACGCTCGACAGTCCTATACCTGCTGTCACGACCGCACCGCGAGGGAGACGAGCATCCGGTCCACCCGCTCGACCCCGCGCTCGCGATCCCCTGGCCCTCCGACGTCATGCCGATGCTGTCGGCGAAGGACACCGCCGCGCCCACCGCGTCCCATGCGCGCGCAGCCGGACTGCTGCCCGACTACGGCGAATGCCTGCCGTTGAACGGCAGCGGCCCTGCCCGCGCCAGCTGATCAGCATGTCTGCCCGATCTGTCCATCGCCTAGTCCGATAAGGGGAACACCATGCACAAGGTTTTCGTCACCGGCGGCGCCGGGTTCATCGGCTCGCACCTGACGGACCGGCTCATCGCCAGCGCGGACGTCGAGCAGGTCACCGTGCTCGACGCGCTTACCTACGCCGGAGACCGCCGCAACCTCGCCGACGCGGAACAATCGGGCAAGCTCCGGTTCGTCCACGGCGATCTGCGCAACCACGACCTCGTGTCCGCAGTCCTGCCCGGCCACGACTGGGTAGTCCACCTGGCTGCGGAATCCCACGTCGACCGCTCGCTGCGCGACGTCGCGCAATCCGTGCGCACCAACGTCATGGGCACCCAAGCATTGCTCGACGTCGCCATGCGCACCGATGTGGCCAAGTTGGTCCACGTCTCCACCGACGAGGTCTACGGGCCGTTGCCGACCGGATCGGCCGCCGAGGACGCGCCGCTGCGCCCGACAGTGCCCTACGCGTCAAGCAAAGCCTGCAGCGATCTCCTCGCTTTCTCCTACTACATCTCGCAGGGGGTTCCGGTGTGTATCACGCGTAGTTCGAACAACTACGGACCGCGCCAGCATCCGGAAAAACTGATCCCGCGGTTCCTCGCCCTGCTGCTGGCCGGGCAGCCGGTGACCCTGCACGGCGACGGCCGCCACGTGCGCAACTGGCTGCACGTCGCGGACAACTGCCGCGCCATCGACATCGTTCTGCGCAAGGGCACGCCCGGCGAGACCTACAACATCGCGGGCGGCACCGACCTGACGACCCTCGCCTTGACGCGGCTCCTGATCAAGGCCACCGGCAGCAGCGCGGACGCGATTACCCACATTCCCGACAGGCCTGCCAACGACATCCGCTACAGCATGACCTGGGACAAGATCGCGAACCTGGGCTTCGCCCCGATCCGCGACTTTCCCGAAGGCCTGGCGGACACGATCGACTGGTACCGCACCCACCCCGAACGCCTCGCGCTGCGATCCGAAATCTCGCAGCACGCCGCCGAATTCGAGGGAGCACCGGCATGACCGTCGTGACTAGTCCAAGCGGCCTTGCGGCCAACGCGCGCCCATACCTGCACGGGACCGAACTGGCAGCGATCGCCCGCGTGCTCGAAACCGGCCAGTACGGGCACGGCGCGGAAACGGAGCAGTTCGAACGCGAACTCGCCGCGTTCCTCGGCGTCGAGGACGTCGTCGCTGTTGCGACCGGCACCGCGGCCCTGCACCTGGCGCTGCTGGCTGCGGGTGTCGGCCCCGGCGACAAGGTGGTCGTGCCGTCGCTGACCTTCTGCGCCAGCGTGCAGGCCATCCTCGCCACCGGCGCCGCCCCGCGCTTCGCCGACGTCGACCCCACCACGCTCTGCGTCACCGCCGACCATGTCCGCGCCGCGCTCACTCCGACGACCCGCGCGGTTATGCCCGTGCTCTACGGCGGACGCGCCGTCGACCTCGCGCCGATCGCTGCCGACCTTGCCGCCAGGAGAATCGTCGTAGTCGAGGACGCGGCGCACGCCTTCGGCTCTGCGCATCCCGGCGGCCGTCGCGTCGGCACCACTGGCGCGCTCACCTGTTTCAGCTTCGACGCGATCAAATCGCTCACCTGCGGCGACGGCGGCGCCATCGTTCCCCGGACTCCCGACGAAGCGCAGCGGCTGCGCCGAGTCCGGCTCCTCGGCATGGGCGCGGTCCGCGAGGAACGCGTCCGCACCGTGGGCTACCAGGTGCACGAGGCCGGCTTCCGCTGCCACCTGTCCACGCTCCATGCCGCGATCGGCCGGGCCCAGTTGGCCGGATTCCCCGAGATCGCCTCCCGCCGCCAGCGGCTGTGGCGCAGCTACGCCGCCGCGCTGGCCGGGATCCCCGACGTGAGTCTGGTCGACCTCGACGTGGCCCGCTCGGTGCCGTTCAACTGCGTCGTCCGCGTGCCCGCTCCGCATCGCGACACCGTCCACGCCCGTCTCCACGCTGACGGGATACAAGCCGGGGTGCACTACCCGCCCAATCACCGCCAGCCCGCCTTCTCCGCGTGGTCAAGCCCTTTGCCCGCAACCGAAACCCTCGCCGACGAGATCCTGAGCCTGCCGTTCCACCCCGACCTCACCGACGGCGACATCACCCGAGTGGCGGATGCGCTCGCCGCCGCGCTCCGCACCGCACCCACCGGCAGCACGGCAGCGGTCGGGCAGGAAGCGGGAGCACGGTGACCCGCCGCGTCGCCGTCCTCGGCAAAGGCACCCTCGCCGTCCACGCCTGCGAAACACTGGTCCAGCTCCCCGACGCAGTTCTCGACACCGTCGTCCCCGTCCGCCCTGAACCGGAATGGGACATAAGCCTCACCGATACCGTCTCCGCCCGCTGGCCGCAGGCCCACATCATCGCGTCCGGGGACTGGCGTGAGCTGGAACCTGGCCGCTGCGATCTCGTCGTCAGCGTCCTGTACGACAAAATCATCGGCCCTGACCTCGTCGCTTCGACACCGATGATCGTCAACTGCCATCCCGGACGGCTTCCCCAGCACCGCGGCGTACGGCCCGTCAACTGGGCACTGCGCAACGGCGACCACCTCGCCGGGATCACCGTCCACGTAGTCGACGACGGGATCGACTCCGGCGCGATCCTCGGCGAAACCCTGTTCTCAATCTGGCCGGACGTCGACGAAGTCCGCGACGTGTGGCAGCGCGCCATCGGCCACGGCCGCAGACTTCTCACCGACACCCTGCCCCGCCTCGACCGGATCACCCCGCGGCCGCAGGACCCAGCACTCGCGACCACTCACTACAGCCGCGACAACCACCTGCTCGGTGAACGATCCGACTGGACCCGCGCATCGTTCGACCCACAGCAGCGCCCCCGAACCAGCCGGGCCGATCCTTGACCCCGCAGCGGGGTCAGCGACGACCGGCCGCAGCGACGTCGAAGAGGATGCCGACGAGCCGGTCAGCCGCATCCGGTCGGCCCTGTTCCAGAGCCTTCTCGGCCATCGCAGCACGCTTCGTTGGGTTGGCCAGCAACGGTTCGAGCGCGTCGCGCAGGGCCGCAGGACTGGCCTCGTCCAGTAACGCGCTCGCCGCGCCCGCAACCGCCAGCACCCGAGCGTTGTGGGCTTGCTCGCCGCCCGCCGACGACGCGAGGGGAACGAGCACAGAGGGAAGCCCCAACGCGGTCAGCTCCGCGATCGTGCCGGCACCGCTGCGCGAAACCACCACATCGGCCAACGCGAACACATCTGGCAGCTCCCGACCCACGAACCCGACCGGCAGATAGCGTGCCGCACGTTCGTCCGGCACGGTGCCGACGGCTTCGTGCATCCGATCCAGGGCACCCGGCCCGCACTGGTGAATCACGTTCGCCCGTTCCAGCATCCACGGCAGGATCTCGGAGACGAGCCCGTTGATCTGCGCGGCGCCTTGCGCACCGCCGGTAACGTACACCGTCGGCAGCGACGCATCGAACCTCGGCGAGCCCAGCGCAGGCGCGGCCTTCTGCGCGCACCCGCCGAACACTTCCGGCCGGACAGGATTCCCGGTCACCACAGCCCGCCCGCGCGCCCGGCCCGGCAACAACGGCAACGTCGAGGCCGACGAGACCGCCATGACCGTCGCGATCCGTGCCAGGAGGCGATTGGCGAGCCCCAGCCGCACCGTCTGCTCGTGCACGACCAGCGGACGCCGGCATACCCACGCGGCCAGGCTCACCGGAACCGACACGTAGCCGCCGGTTGCCAGCACCACGTCAGGCTTGAACGCGGCGACCGCACGGACCGACTGCACAATCCCGACCGGAACCTTCGCCATGTCCTTGATATTGGCCCACGAAACCATCTTCAACGGGTTTCGCGCGCGCCGAACCTTGCCCGCAACAACCGGGACAAACGGAATATGCTCGTTCCCGGCGACACGCGCTTCCAGCCCGTCAGAAGTTCCGACCCACACCACCTGGACGGCACCGTGCCCTGATACCAGGCGTGCCTGGGCTGTGCGGACCGCGGTGAGCGCCGGATACGTGTGGCCACCGGTACCGCCGCCGGTCACCAGCATGCGAACGGTGCATTCACTTCCGGAATGGCCTGAATTCACGCGTAGTGCCTCTCGTGTCCGAGCCCGGCAGGGCTGCGCTCGTCGGCGCTTGGCAAGCTTGCCACCCCGCCACGACACCGACGAAGGCGGGCAGTCACGCTGCGCGGCTTTGGGACGAGGGGAACCACCGCAAGGCCCATACGTTCGGACGCGGCTCAGCGCGCACAGTTCGGTATTGCTACCGCGGTCGCAACTACAGTTCTTCGCAGGGCATGCAATGAACTGGTGGTGTTCGCCTGGCGACATGCAGAGCAAACGATCCAGCACCGCGAACCCGATTCGCGCACGCGACGGGGTCGCACATCCGGAGCGAACTTTGCCATCCTGCCCGTATGATGGTTCCGCTGCTGCTATCCACGGGTCCACTATCCAGCCGTGACCTGCGGTCGACGGCGTAAACCCGAACGGGGGAGGACGGCTCAGATGGCTACCCAACCACCACGTTCGCAGTTGCGCGATTTGCGGGAGCGACGCGGTTTCTCCCAGAAGTCTCTTGCTCGTGCCCTCAGAGTCTCGTGGACCACTGTCCAGCGCTGGGAACTTGGCGAATCGTTGCCTCGCGCGACGCACCGCTACGGGTTGGCTCGAATCTTGGATGTCCCGCTCGATGCGCTCGACCAGTTCTTTACCTCTCCGTCGCCGGAACGCCGCACTTCTGCAGGCGCTGTTCACGCGTGTATTCCAGCTCTGCGGCGCGTCCTTGCCGCCCGCGACTTTCCCGAAGACGGGCCGGTGGGGTCGTTTGAACATCTGCGGCAGCGCGTCGCGAGGCTCGTCGGCCAGAGGCTCCAGTCGGACTATTTTGCCCTAGCCGCCGATGCTCCCGCCGTGCTGGCGGAGCTGCACCGAGCGATCGCGAACTCTCCACGCGAACATCGAGGGACCTGTGCACGATTGCTTGTCAACGCATACCGTGCGGCCGACGCCATTGCCGACAAGTACGGCTACTACGACCTCTCGGCGCGGATCATCGATCTTATGTCCGACGCAGCGGTCGACGCCGAAGACGAACTGCTCGTCGCCAGCTGCGCGTACGTGCGCGGCGAAACGTTCTTCGCGACCCTCGACTACGCCACGGGGAGACGCGCGCTAGAAGCAGCTGGCGCGCAGATCCGCACAACCGACAGTGCAACAGCCGCTGCAACTTATGGCGCGTTGCACATGCGGGCGGCAGTTTTGGCGGCTCGCGGCGGCGATGCGGTGCGCGCGAGAGACCACATCGCCGAAGCACAGCAGTTCGCCTGCAAGGTCAATGAGGGCGTCCACCAGGGAACAGTGTTTGGCCCTGCGTCAGCGCGGATCCACCAGCTTTCCCTCGACGCGGAACTCGGCGACGTCGGTGGCGCCATGCGTACGGCCGGAAGGTGGCGACCGCCGACCAGCCTTCCGGCAGAGCGGCGTTCGCATTTCTACATCGAACTCGGCCGCGTCCGACACCTGGCGGGGCGTAACGACAACGCGATTTCCGCTCTGCTTACGGCCTCCCAGATCGCGCCTGAACACGTGCGAGAGCATCCGCACGTCAACTCGATCGTCCGAACGCTCTGGGAGACGAACGCTGGCTCACCCAGCAAAGGCCTTCTCGAACTCCGTGACAAAGTACTGCCGCTGCAAGCTCTCGTGGAAAGCGGCGGAACTCGTTAGCTATGTCTTCGGTGTGGTGAGCAGGTCTGGCAGTTCCATGAGGTTGTCGATCACCCATTCGGCGTCACGAACCACTACCGGGTCACTGGCCCACAGGTAGCCCCACGGTCCCCGACGGATGAGCGCAGGAAGGAGTCCTGCTGCGCGAGCGGGTGCGATGTCATTATCCCGATGGTCTCCGACATACACGATCTCGCCGGGATCGCCGGGTGCGAAGTCGATGACTTGCTTGAAGAACGCTTGATCTGGCTTCGCGATGCCCCATTCCCCTGAGGTTGCGATCGCGTCGACCGGCAGTTGCAGCGATCGGAGCAGCTCCGCGGCCTTCACGGTCTGATTTCCGGCCACCCCTACCCACAGGCCATGTCGGCGCAGAGACTCAAAAGTCTGGCGCACATCCGGGTAGAGGTCACTCTCGTGGATCTCCTCGCCGACGCCTGCGTCTTCGCGCCGTTGGCGTTCGCCTTCCAGGTCGAAGCCAGGGCGCAGCACCTGGAATGTCTCGGCGTTGTTCCGGCCTGCAGCGGTGACTGCTCCGAGGATGGCAGAGAATGTGTGCCGGGGGACGCCAAGCCAGTCCGCCCAAGCGCCGAACTCGCGCGTGTCATCGAGCAACGTCTCGCCGACGTCGAAGACTACCGATTTAATCATGTCTTCTCCCGCAGAGATCTGGTTCTGGCGTGCGGCCGCGGTTGGCTTGCATCGGGCGTATTGCACACCACGAACCACAGCCGAAGTTCAGGCTCGAACAGCTGCTGCCGCGGCCACCGACGCTGGACAGTTCCAAGCTCGTCCTAGGCGGCGCGGCGTGCCGCGTCGGCGGCCGGAGGGTCAACCGTCTCCGTCCGTCTTCTGTCGGATCGCAGCGAGCAGACCTGGCCAGTTGTCCCAGGGAATGGCCAGCATGCCGCCCTTTGGGTCTTTGCTGTCGCGCAGGAACACCTTTGCTTCTCCGAAGGCTACTTCCACGCAGTTCGTTTTTTCCAGGTCGTTGCCGGAGTAGGTGCTCGTGAACCACTCAAGCCGAGCCTCGCTGTCAAGATCACGCATCGCTCGTCAGCACCCCGATCTGTTGGCGGATAAAGGAAGCCGTCTCATCCGGCGACAATGCGGGTCCTTTCCACTGCAGTTCACCCGTTTCACGCGAGAGACCCGCGGCATTGTCGAAGACCTTCGCGAAGCGTTGCACATCGTCTGGGTTGTCCACCACGCTGGCTCCTGCCTGGTACTCGAAGTACACCCACGACGGCACGCCCGGTTCATAGTCAACGAGCGTGAGTCCTCCGGTCGCCGCACCGTAGTCGCCGGCTTCCTTGGGCACGACCTGGAGTGTCACGTTCGGCTGCTGCGCGAGCCTGTCGAGGTGTTCGAGTTGAGCCAGCATGACCGAAGGCTCGCCCACGACACGCGTCAGACAGATTTCGTCCAGAACCGCGTGGTACCAGAGGGGTTTCCGACACTGGTGGTCAAGTCGCACTTGTCGCTGCTTCCGGACCGCTATCGCGCGCCGGGTCGGGTCTCCAAGGGCCTGCGCTAGGGCCATCATGTACCGCTCGTCTTGCATCATGCCGGGGATCAACGTCGTTGCGAGTTCCCGGAGCCCTGTCGCGTCACCGGTCTCGTGCACCAGTCGCCGAAATGCAGCCGACGCGCCCTTAGGCAGGCTGACCGGCTTAGGCTCGTTCTTCGCCGCCTGGTAGAGGCCCCACGCATCCTCCATCACCGGATCTCCGGCGGAGACTCCCACGAATTCGAGGATCGTCTTGATCATGGGCCAGGACGTCTTCAATTCCCCAAGTTCGTATCGGCTGACGCTGGACGGAGCCTGATCGACATGCGTGGCGACTTCATCGACCTTCTTGCCGGATGCCTTTCGGGCACTGCGCAGCAGGCTTCCAAGTTCACGGGTTGTGCGGGTGGAAGTCGCCATGTGCTGAGCATACAGTCCGCGCACGTGCGCGGACTCGCCAAGAGTGCTCGTCCGGCGCTGCTGCTCGGCCGAGCGCCGCACGTTCGACTACCTGAGGTTAGCGAACCCGCCTTCGCTCCCCGAATCGGGTCCCTGACCTGCATAGAACGTCCGAGCTGATCAACGAATCGGCCCAGTGGAGGCACTCGCGAGCCATGCGCGGCCCTGAACGGGTGACCGCTGGCGGTACCGCATTTGCACCGCACTTCCCGCACGTGCGTCGTTCGCGCTTGATTCACGCACGTGCGCATGTCTACGGTTCATGTGTTCGCCGGATGACGCGCAGTAAGCGGTGCGACACGTTGTAAACGGACGTGAGCATCAATCGGCATCCGACAATGTTCGCTTCCCGCTTTGCCGATTCTGGAGTCAAACGCGGACGCGCCGATAGCCGCTTTTCGAGGGGGTTGAACGGATGAATACGGAAGCTGCCTGGGAACTTAGCTCGGCGTTGGCGGCGGTGCGCGACATGCAGTGCACAGTAGTTGTCGATACGACGGCGGGGGTTGGTCCCGCGCGGCGTGTGCTGGGGGAGTTCATCCGAGAACGCACAAGAATCGCGATCGCCGGACCGTGTACTACCGCCGTCTCGCTGGAGATTCCCGTCATTCTTGCCTGTCTCGGAATGCCCAGCTTTCGAGTCGCGCTCTACTGGGCCTTTGCGAGATCTCCCGGGCAGGCAAGCAGCGGCCCCATCGACGCGCCGCGTGTTCCGAGGAGGCCTAGCCAAATGCATCCTCGCAACCTAGCGGAGATCTCGTGAGGTCAAGGCCTGCTGGTCTCTCTTGAGGCATTGCGGCCACCCCGGGGCGTCGGTAGTCGACGGCGCGAGCGTCCCAGGGGATATCGGCGGCGGACGGGCGAGGTCGAGCCCGACGGCGTGCACCTTCTGCCCCGCAGCAGAACGCCCGGGCGCCCTCGCCCGCCTGCCGCCCCATAGCCGCGGTGGAGGCGGCTGGCCCCGACCAGTTGCCTCCACCGCGTTCCACCCCGATTGAGAGGTGTCCGGAATGGCCGGACCAGTTCAACGCCTGTGGACCACGCCCTATACGTGCGGGCGGGACGGCCTGCAGCACGAGATTACCGATGAGGCGTTTCAGGCTGCGCACGAGCGCGGAGTCCCTCTTGTCGCCGTCTGCGGTCGCCAATTGGCATGCTCGCTTGCCATTTCGGCCCCCGGGGCCAGGTGCGCGGCGTGCGTCCGAATCGTTGAACGGTCCCGTGCGCGACAGTGCGAGAAGCAGCGGGCCGTTCTGGTCCTCGTCCAGGGCGGGCGGGAGGGGCGGCATCGCCGACCCCGGTCGGTTCGCTGGCCTCACCGCGTTCACGGGCGAAGCCAGCACTCCCGGAGGGCATCATGAACAACAGTGACAGGCCAGCACAAACCGACGTTGCACACGAGTCCGCCGCGCCGAATGCTGACGGCGGTCTGGACCGCGCCGCGAAGGCCGATGCGAAGTTCCGCAATGTCCTCGGCAGGGTGTTGCGTTCGGTACGCGAAGGCCGGGGGTTCAGCTGGAGCGGCTCGGCTCCTGCGATGGGCACGGGGGCCACCGCCTCACACGAGTTCGGAACTCGCGCTTCGACGGTCGCCCGATTCACGTTGTACTGCAACGTTCGGGGGCTGTCTCCCAGTCGCATGGTCGATCGCGCCTACGGGGAGAAGACCGCCGATGGCACGGCGGTCCTGGGCCTGGCCGAGCTGGCCCGGTCCGGGTATCTGCTCGCATGTTGGGCTGAGAGTCGGTTGGGGGAGCCTCTCCTGTGCTCGATGCGCAGGCTGCCGGTTCCTCTTACCGCGCAGGGCAGTCTGGCTGAAATGTTCGAGCACGACAGGGGCCAGGTTCTCGCCGGCCTGAAAGCAGCCTGACGTGTCCGGGGACAACTCTCCTGCGTCCTCTTACAAGGTGTGCCTTGCACTCTGGCCGTTCGCATTTCGCCGCGAAGCAGTCATGCACAAGGTTCCCCTGCGGCTCCTCTTGCTCCTGTACAGAGGGCGCATGTGGCTCGGGATGAGCGAATGCGGCGTCACCTGCATTGCCGACAAAGAGCCGCCTGACGAACTCAAACCGATGTGGTGCATCAAGTGTTTCCCGGCGGGGACCGTGCCCGTATCGAAAACGAGAGGAGTCATCAGCCGTGAGCGACCGGCCCCGTACCGTCCAGGCTGCAGCAGGAATTCCAGCAGGACGCGAAGAATCCCCAGTCGCAGAGGAGGACGAGATGTGTCTGCTCTCCGTGCCCCGTCACCGTCCCCTGCACGACTGGATCGCCACCCGGACCGCATGGCCGGTCGACGACGTCGACATCCTGCCGGTCGACCGCTAGCGACGAGAGTCCCAGGCGGGACAACGTGATGACGGCGGACATCTCTCGGCGGATTCCGACAGTCGGAAGCACGGCCACCGGACACCAAACGGCGTCCGGACAGGCCGCAGGACTCCGAATCTGTCCGTAGCGGGACGTCAGGCAGCAGTCCAGCGCGCGACATGAACACCTGAATCCAACTGGCCAAGGTAACAAGGCAGTAAGGAAAGGCGGACACCGTGACACCGCCAGCAGTCAGCATCAAGGGGCGTCGGATAACCGGGCCCGCCCGGGACAAGATACGCGAAATACTGAAGACGAAATACGAGAAAGGCGCGACTGTTCGTGCGCTGGCCGAGGAATGCGGGCGCTCGTACGGTTTCGTGCACCGGGTTCTGGCCGAGTCCGGAGTCCAGATGCGCGGTCGGAGCGGGCGGGTCCGCACGGCGCGCAGGGCCGCGCCGATCGGCACCGGCCCTCAGCATTCGATGGGACATCCGCTGTGAACAACAACACCCGCTACACGCCAGGGCCGCGAGTTGGGGCGTATGCCCTTATCGGCCGCGGCGAGGACATCCTGTTCATCACCGACGACACCGGCGCGTTTGTTTTGCCGGGCGGGCCGGTCCGCGACGGCGAGCCCGTCGAGCACGCCCTCCGCCGCACCGTGCGCGACCAGATCGAGGCAACGATCACCGGACTGCGCTTCTGCTCCGTCGTCGAGCACAGGACAGTCGACGGCCGTCCCTGGTCGTCGTCCGAGCTGGCGTTCCTGTTCGACGTGACGCTCGCCGACACCGACAGTATCGCGGCTCGCCGGCCTCATACGCTCCGATGGGCGGGCGAGGCCGAGGTCGCGTTGCTGCGCCCCGCGGCGATCGCGGACGGGCTCGCCGCCGGAGACCTGTACGCCGACGTTCCGTGGCGGGCGTGGACACCATGATCTGGCCCCACTTCACCGCGATTGACGGCCGAGACCAGTCCCCGGGCAGCGATGACGAGTTGCCGCACGCGGAACCGTCTCTTGCTTTGACCCACGACTCAGGGCAGGGCACCGGGTTGCCCGCAGCCGAGCACCTGGGAGAAGCCCAGATGAGGTCACGTCCGGCGGCACGGAGCAGTCGGTGCTTTGCCGTGACCGACGTCCCGCCGGACATGGCCGAGCTGATCGGGTGCAGCGACGAGGAGCTGGAAAAGTTGGTGCTTGCCAACCTCGGCCCGGACGCGGCCGGACTGTGGGAGGCCCTGATCGTCCCGCCGCTGCTCGGCCGTGTCCGGAACATCTTGATCGCGACACAGCACAGGGTCGACACCGACCTCCGCACGCGGCGATCGAGGCGCAACGAACGACGCGGCAAATTGGGCCTCGACCTGTCCTCGCACTACGAACAGCGATACGGCCAGTGGCGTGCCCGCGTCGCAGTGTTCAAACGCCTCGTCGAAACGAGGCTGGCCCAGACACGCGCCGCCGTGGCCGACGAGAACCACCAGGCATCCATCCTGAACGACAGGCACCGCAACGTCGTGCGGAGGCTCGCCCAAGCCATCGACGACCACCGCCGCGCCCTCGGCAGGGCGCTCGACCCCGAGCCGGCCGATCGAGCGCTGTGGCGGATGCTCGACGACGTCACCGTTCCCCTGGGACCGCACGGGGTTCCGGTCCCCGTCCGCGACATGCTCGACACGTACTGGTCGCCAAAGCGGAACCGCCCGAACCCGACCCCCAACCCGTTCTCCGCCGCGGACAGCGACGGCGCTGTCCTGCAGGACAACCCGCCCGCAGAACACAGGCAGAAGGGCGCAGCCATGGACACCGCCGCAACCGGGGACGACAGCCGGAACACGACGGAGCCCCCAGCGCCCTGGCCGGACGACCTGGAGTCCTTCGCCGACTCCGTCCAGCCGACCACGAAACCGGCACAGGACACGGAGAACTAACACTCCCCGCCGTCCGGATGCCGCCCGCCGACCTGATACCCGTTCCGATCCTGCGTGGACCGTCGGACCGGCACGGGGCCCTCGGCCGCCAGCACACGGGAGTGCCTTTAGGAGGAAAGGGGGAGGCGAGAAACCGTTGCACACACTGGAAGAGACCGCCGGGACCCCCGTCCCGCGCGCCGAACACGATGCCCCGGCACAGGCATCACGCGCGCACCGAACATCAACAGAGACCACCAGGACTCGCATGAGTCCGCCGAGCGCCTGCCACTGCGGACTGCGCTCCTTGTCCCAGGAAACCAAGACGGAGACAGCGGCCGGCCGCACCGCAACCAGGACGGTCCAGCTCGCCTACCTTGAGGTCACCAACGGCCACAGTTCGACCGGCCGGACGTTCAACAGCCACCACAAAGACTTCTGCACCAACAACTTCGAAGAACCCGCCCCCGCCCTCGATTGCAAATGCGGACTCTACCGCCTCTGCGACGCGGCACAAACGGTCACAGCCGTGTGGTCTCGCACGACCGACACGGCGACCGGGTGGAACACCACAGAACTGACCACCAGAAGGCACGGACTCATCGAATGCCCGACCAGCACACGCCGGAGCTGCCGCTGATGCCGGACCGCACAAACGGCACTCCACCACTGACGCAGCGCGACGACCACAGGACCCAGCCGTGAGAGACCACACCGAACCGCCGACATGGCGACGACTCTACGACGCTCCCGGATTCGTCCACGAAACAGTCGACCACCGCGGACACACCTGGCGGATGTGGTTCGCCGACACCGACGCGCCCGGCGACCCTCATCCCCGAGGATGGCGGCTGGCCCCGCTCGCCACGCTCAACCAGGCCGCGTTCGTCCCGCACACCGGAGACGGCCGGGAGTTCGACACCGCCGCCGAGCTGATCGCCGCAGACGAGGCCGCGCGCGACCTCCGCGACCACACCAGGGCCCGACGGACTGCCGGAGAACGTCCCCCAGCGCAAGCACGCATCCAGCTGCTGGACGAAACCGCGCCGACCAGCCTGCACCTGCACCTCCCGGGTCGGCAGCACGCCGAAGCCGTCGCGATCACGTTGAACCAGGACACGGGCGTGCTGGCCGCGCGCATCTTCGACGACACGCTGCCGGACCGGACCATCTCGTGGGCGATCCCGTGCGTGACCACCGCCGCCGCGAACCGCGTACTGCAGGACGTCGCCAGGCTGGTTCCTCCGCTGCTCGCCGCCGTTCCCGCCGAGCCGTACCGCGTCCACATCCCCGCCGAGCGCGCGCACCGCCGGATCCGCGCACACCTCGCCTCCGCGTTCTCCGACCACGACCTGGTGCTCGGCATGTACGCCGGCGAATGGTTCGAGAAAGACCCCGCATCCTCCGGGATCACTGCCGCAACCCGAGACGACGAACTGGCCAAGTGGGCCACGGCATACGAGAAGAAGGTCGCGTCAGGACGCTGGCGGCGGTTCTTCCCGCAAGGCTTGGACATCGGCAAGTGCCGGTACGTGGTGCTCCGCGGCACCCGCCTGTGGGCCAGCACGCACCGCGACCTGTTGCGCGAGCGGTCTCACGCAGCTCGACATCCGCCGTCGCGGGATCGTGCCGAGCACCGGCTGCTGTGATGCCGGCCCACACCCCTGAGCGGCAGGCCCGCAACCAGAAAATGGCGCAGGACTACCGGGACGGCAAGACGATCACGGCGATCGCCGCTGCCTACGGGCTGTCGCTGAGCTGGACCGGCCGGATCCTCCGGCAGGAGGGCGTCGCCATGCCTCCCATGCAACAAGGGGTGAAACGCGAACTCAATGTCGCGCCAGTCGTCCGCGACTATCAGCGCGGAGCCACCATCCAAACAGTCGCGAGCACCCACCACGCCTCATACGGCACGATCCGCCGACTGCTCCTGCGCGAGAAAGTCGCCATCCGGCCCCACGGCGGCCAGAACGCGATCACCCCCGTGACACGGGTGATAGCAGCCTCCGCCGGCCGAAGGAGGCGAAAACGGTAGGCCGTGCCTCCACTGCACTGGTCCGTACAGGTCCGACGTCGACAGCAGCACGAGAACATGGACTTATTCGTGACGAAGAGCCACAACGCATCTCAGCCGTCGCCGCGGCACCTGTTGCTCGGTGCCGTCCTGCACGCACAACGCAGCAAGGCCGAGATGACTCTGCGCGAGGTGGGGGATCTGATCCACAAACACCACTCGCAAATCGCGCAGTGGGAACTCGGCGTGCGCAAGCTCGACGCCGAGCACGTGGGAGGAATCCTCTGCGCTCTGGCCGTCTCCCCTGACGACCACGCCTACATCTCCGGCCTCGCGAGGACCACTGACCCCAGCGTGGTCATCCTCCAGCCGGCACACCACCGCCATCATGCCGAGGCGCGGAAACACTTCACCCAACTCGCCATGTCTTTCGCGGACTACCACCCGACGCTGATACCCGTCTCCGTGTGGACATCCGACTACGCACGCGCCGTCCTGAAAGATCACGGCGCGTCCCCCGGAGAGATCGGGGAGTTTGTCAACGCCCAGGCGGCACAGCGACGGCTTCTGCGGACCCCAACTAGGGATTCACGCAGGAAACAGGTCGAGGTCTTCGTCGGCGAACCCGCTCTGTCCGGGCCCGTCCCGGCACCGAACATCGTCTTGGGCCAGCTCCGATTCCTGCGCGCGCTGGGAAACGCGACTCGCATGGTCAGGGTGCGCGTCCTTCCGTCGGAGATCTGCTCCCGGCCCTCGCTGCGGGATCCATTCACCTGCTACGAGACATCCGCGGGTCCTGTCGCCTACTTCGCACACCACAGCGCCGGCGTCTTCGCGCCCGACAACGGGGCCTACCAGCGGTTGACCGCAGACCTGCGCCTGCTCGCGTTGTCCACGACAGCGTCCCGACGGGTGATCGACGACCGCATCCAGGAACTCGACGCACCCGTGCCGGCGACAGAAGCCTCCTGTACACCCAAAGCGAGCGAGGCCCGCTCGTGACACGCGAGCCGACACCCGCCTCCACCGTCGGTGATACATGCACACCGGACGCTGCTGGCGAACCGCCCGAGACAGCGGGAGCTTTCGTGCGCAGGCACCGTCAGGCGTTGAAACTCAGCATCGACGGCCTGGCGAGGCGCTCCGGCATCAGCGCCTCCGCCATCGGAACCCTCGAACGGGGCCGCACCCCGCTGCGATCGCTGTGGAGCGCGGCCGCCTTGGCCTACGCCCTGAAAGCCGACCCGTACGCGCTCGCCGTAGCCGCGGGCCGTAGCTTCCCCACAGCCGAGGGCTCAGACCGAGACCAGGGACCCCGCCGCAGCGCCAGCGTGGCCGACATCGCGGGCTCTCGCCGGTCCGTGGCCCGTTTCGGTGAGGTGCTCTACCTGTGGCGCATCAAGCACAATCGCACTCTGGCCTACGTCGCCCGACTGTCGGGCACCGATCGCTTGCGGCTGTCGAGGATCGAACGCATGACCGCCGCGCCGTCGATACCCACCGTCGTGAAGATCGCCGACGGCTTGGACCTGCCGCGCACGGAGATGCTGGTCGTGGCCATGCGCGACCAGCTCTGCCGCAACCTGTACGCCCGCGAGGGCATGGTCTACGCACCACACGTGCGCGACCTGTACACCCGATCCAGGTGATGGCGGCGGCCAACCCCACACGACAGGTCTGCAGAGCCCACCACCGTCGAACCTGCGGACGACCGATCCCGTCCGGAGACTCGGCCTGAGCGGGCGGTCGTCGAGGCACGCTGCAGCACACGCGGATGCCCGGGAAGCGGCACAGCCGGCCGTCACGTGCCGAACACGCATCTCGCAGCTCCAGATCGATCACCTTGTGACGAACGGCCAATTTGACTTCAATATCGAACACATGTTCGGATTCGACTTGGGTCGACGACAACCGTGGACGGCCCGGCAACGTGGATGCGAGCAGGTGACCTGAAGTGAATGAGCGGCCGTCAACCGTGCGGAAAGTGGACCCGCCGGCTCCCGTCTGGGTGAGCGTGCGCAAGCTGCTCCCGCTGGGCACCGAGATCCTCGCGCCCCGCAACCGCGCCGGCCTGCGGATCGAGACCGAGCTTCCCGGCCTGCTGTTCGAATGGGCCCGTCGCGAAGACGGCGGCCTGCTTGGCTGGGTCACCTATCAACTCGTCACTGCCGACGACCAATGGTCACGTCCGGTCAGCCACTACGTACCGGCGCACCTGGTCCGTCGGCGAGGACCTGCCCGACGTCAGCAATTCGGCGACCGCCGACCTCGAACCCGCGGCTAGCGGCCAGCCGCGTCGCTGGAGTCCGATGCCCTGTCGTCACTACGGTTGATCTCGGGGCGAGCGCGCAACCTTGCGAAAGCTGTTGCACGGCATCAAGAACTCCTGGTCGCGTTGGCGAAACGAACTACGGCAGATGCGCACCGGCTGAGGCCTGACGGCAGTCGGAGCCGCTTTCAGTGCGGATCGGCAGCGAGTCCGCCACGCGGGCGGCTCCGGTCACGGCGATCTCGTTCTCGCGCCGGATCGACCATCCTGCGTTGTCGCTGCTCCGAACAAGTGAACGGGAGCGGCCCGCAAGTCACGGTCCGTACGCAGATTGATTCTTACGTGTGAACATCTCGCTGTTTGTGTCCACTTAGGCACGCTCCGGCATACCTTAATAGACCAAGATCTTCGGCCGGGGAGAGTCGTTGATCGGCTTGTGAGCTTCCGGGGAGGGGGCGAGCAGATGCAGTTTGGCGTACGCGGAAACTTCGCGGCAGTCCTGCGATGCGGCGAGTTCCGCACAATGTGGCTGGCGGAGACGTTCTCGGTTGCCGGGGATCAGCTTGCCCGGGTTGCCCTGGCCCTGCTGGTCTACGGTCGCACGAACTCTGCGTCTCTCACGGCACTGAGCTACGCGCTGACCTTCGCACCTGCGGTACTGGGCGGCTTTCTCCTGTCCGGCCTCGCGGACCGGTATCCACGCCGCACAGTGATCATCGTGAGCGACGTCATCCGGGGTTGCCTGGCGATCTCGATGGCGATTCCGGGACTCCCGTTGCCTGCGTTGTGGTGCCTCATCGGGCTGTTGACGTTGGCCGGCGCGCCGTTCAAGGCAGCCCAGTTGTCGCTCCTGCGCGACGTGCTTCCGAAACGGCAGTACCAGGCAGGCCTTGGGCTGCGACAGATCACTACGCAGATCGCGCAAGTCGTCGGTTTCGGAGTTGGCGGCGTGCTTGTCGTCGCGATCCGCTCCGAACCGGTGTTGCTGCTCAACGGCGCTACGTTCCTGCTGAGCGCGCTCGCCGTCTTGCTCGGTGTTCGATCACGTCCGGCGTCGCGGGCTGGCTCCGCCGCCGCGGAGCGGTCCGCTGCGGCTGTCGATGAGCGTCTCGGTCCGCGCCTCGTCGCGCCGGTGATCTTGATTTCGCTCACCGGCCTGTTGGTCGTTCCGGAAGGCGTTGCGGCACCGTACGCAGGCGCGCTCGGAGCGACTTCGTTCGCCGTCGGCTTGCTGATGGCAGCAGACCCCATTGGCAGCGTCTTGGGAGGGTGGTGGGCAAGTGGAGAGGACTCGCTGCCGTCCGCGCGGAGCGTAGTGATTCCGGCGATCGCGGCAGGTCTTCCGCTGCTGGCCTCGGCGGCGGTGCCGTGGTTGGTCGGGTCAGCGGTGCTGTGGGCCGTCTCGGGCGCGCTGTCGACGGTGTACCTGATTCGGCTGCAAGGAGTCGTCGCCGAAATCGTGCCGGACAGCAAGCGGGGCACAGTCATGGGCAGGATGAGCACTTGTCTGCAAACTTCCCAAGGGGCGGCGATTGTCGTCGCCGGTCTCGCCGCTGACCAGGTGGGACCAGTGGCCACCGTGGCAGCGTCGGGGCTGACGGCGTCTGTGCTTGCTCTTGGTGCGGCGATCGTCTGGAAGGGGGCTCGTCCGCGCCAGGTGAGATCTGCCGAGGACGAGCCCGCGTCAGGAGCGCGAAAGCTGTCACCAGTCCTTGTTGCGCATGAAACCCCCTCCCGGGACATCCGGCTTTAGGAAGGACCGAGCCTGGGACAAGTCGTAAAAGCCGCAGCCCTCCCCATGGGAACGGAAGCGAGTTCAGTATGCAACGTGTAACCGATTCAGGGCAGTCTCGCGGTCTGAGCCGGGTGAACAGTTGGCCGATCTGGTCACTTCCCGTGCGTGTCCGCGCGCTCGTGGTGACCGTGGTGCTGGCGGCGACGGCAGTTCTAGTCGCCGACTCAGTGTCCGCGCGAGTGACGTTCCACGACATGCGCAGTTGCCTTGTTCTCGTCGGTCTCGGGATCGTCGCGGCCGAAATGGGTCGCCAGGTCGAGCGTCGCCGTCGCCGGTTCGCTGATACCCCGCACGTGAACTTCTCGTCGGTCTGGACACTGGCTGCAGCATTGATTCTCCCCGGAGTGCTCGCGTTTGCCGTCGTAGTCGTGCTTTACCTGCACTTGTGGCTGCGGAGTTGGCGCGGCATCTCAGGTATCCACATGCACCGCACGTTGTTCAGCGCCTGCAACGTGATCTTGTCCTGCCACATCGCGGCCTGGTGCGCGCGCGGCTTGCTCGTCGTTCCGATCGGACCTGACCGCGGAGTCTTCAGCCTGCTTGGCGCGGCCTCGGTGGTGGCGGTCTACTTCACGGTCAACTCAGTCGTGGTCGGTACTGTCATCAGGCTGTCGTCGGGCAAATGCTCGCGGAGGCGGCTGATCGGACGAGCGGATGAAAACCTGCTCGAACTGGCGACGCTGTGCATGGGGGTCGTCGCGGCTGCGCTGCTCACGTTGGCTCCGTGGCTGGCCGCCTTCTTGTTCTTCCCCTTGTACGCACTGCATCGTTCCGCGTTGGTCCGGCAGTTCGAGCAGGCGGCTACCCGTGACCCGAAGACTGGGGTCCTCAATGTCGCCAGCTGGCGGGCGCTGGCGGAGAGCGAGCTTAGGCGGGCGCAGAAGGTAGGCGGGAATCTCAGCCTCCTGCTGATCAATGTGGATCAGTTCGCTCTGGTGAATGTCGTACATGGCGAAGTCGTTGGCGACAGAGTTCTCAAGGCGGCCGGAGCGGCGATTAGTTCGGTCGTCCGGAACAAGGACCTGTGCGGACGGCTCGGCGGAGACGAATTTGTCGTGATGCTTCCGGGTTGCAGCGGGGAACAAGTCCTCTCGATCGCGCACCGAATTCGCGAAAGTGTTGCGACAATTGACGCTAGGTCCACGTCCGAACAGTCGATCCAGATCACTGTTTCGATCGGTGCCGCTGCGTCCCCTGCGGCAGGAACGGACCTCGACGACTTGCTTCGTGCTGCCGACAATGCCCTGTTCGCAGCAAAGGACGGCGGCCGCAACCGGGTGGTTATCGGCTAGTCAGGGGACGTGGTCTCGTCCTCCATTGCGGCGATGACCTGCCGCTGAGCAGCCCAGCTGGCAAGCGGCCTCAACATGCTCAGCAGCTCCTTGCCGTCCGCACTGAGCCGATACCAGACCTTGGTGAACTTGTCGCCCGCGCCGCGACGCTCGACCAGGTGATTGGCTTCCAGCCTCCGCAGATGGTCGCTCAGCACCTTCGAGGTCAGCGGCTTCGTGTGACTGGTCCAGCCCAGCCGTTCCTCTGCCTTGTTCACCTCGTCCCGAAGCTCGGAGTAGTTCCGCTCCCCGACCGCGAGCGTAGCGATGATCGCGACGGTCCACTGCCCTTCTAGGAGAGTCAACAGGTCATGAAGGCTCCGACGGTAGGACGCGTTCCAGTCGCTCATTGTTCGGTGCTTACACGATCACGGCACCCCGTGCCACTACGCCGCAAATCCGGGAGACCAGGACCGTGAACATTGGACTGAACGGGTGACAATCCGTCGTGCAACTTCAAAGTCGCACGGGTACTTACGTTGCGGTCGCACGAGGTCAGTGAGCTAGACCTGTGACTCACCGGGGGACAACGGCCCCTGGGGACGGAAGCAGCGAGGTGCCCGGCTGCTGAACCGAGTCGGGCCCCTCGCGTCCACAACGATCCCCGACCTCGCTCGACGCACCGGAAGGCTTGCCACCGGTAAGCCATCACCGGAAGCGCGGCGGACAGCTCACTGGCCGACTTGATGAGGAGACCCTATGGCGTGCAGCAACCCACCCGCGTCGGCCGGACCAGTGCGTACCGCAACGTTCCCGGACGGGCCGGATTCTGTGCTTCTAAACCCCGATATCTCGGACTCCAGGCTGCGCGGAGAACGTATCCGCACCGCGCTCAGCCGGGAAATCGTTCTAACGTGTCTAGGCAGTGCGCTCGGTACGGCCCTCGCGCTGGTAGCCGGCCTAAATGTGGTTCTGGTCTGCGTAGGTGTCGTCATATTCGGACTGAGCGTGGTTGCTGGCTTGGACTGCGCCGCCCGCTTGATGACCGACCACCGTCACGGCGCTGCACATCCATGTCGGCTGGACCGCGTCCGGGGAGAGTTCTTCTTTCGGAGTCGTGACTTCAGCGAACTCGGCGAGGCTTACCACGCAGCGCGGATCCTGATCGCAGGGGTAGACGAGTTGCACCGCAGTCCGGCACGAGCCTGGATCGATCCAACAGTCCCGCACAAGGTGCACCAGCTCGTATGGCAGGCGTTGTGCTGCCTAGACCGGACGCGGGCAGCTCGCAGTCTCGCCGACGAACTGGCAGCTGATTCCGCGGCCGGCGACCTGGCCGTCGCGGCTCGCCGGTCGGTTGGCGTGGTCGACGGTGCCCTCCGCGAGGTCGTACAGCACGTGAACGCTTGCCTTGTGCTGATCCGGGAATGGGAAGCCAAGCTTCAGCGCTCTGACCTGGTCAGCCTCACCGACCGAACGCTCGCAGCGCTGCCAGTCGATGCCGACGTTCGCCGCCTGTCGGAATTCGCGGAGATGTTGCCACAGAACATATTCGCCTACGTCACCGCAGCGCGAGACGTCCTCGGTGCCGGAGCTTTCCCGTGGGAGCAGCACTCATCGCGTTACGGCGGATAGAAGGGTTCACGATGATGCAAGGACACGCGGGAGTGCCTAATGATGTTGATTCCGGTGACCGTTGTCGGCGCAGCGAGCATCGTTGCTGGACCGCTCTTGTTGAAAGCCGCAGAACGAACAACCGGTATGGCTATGGCGGCTGGCCGGTCTACGCGCGCCGCATTGGCCGCGGGGCTTTCGGTGGCGACGGCGGCCCTCTGCTGGATCGGGCTTTTCCAGTTCGGCACGACGCCGGTCTGGCTGGCTTGGTGCTGGGCATGCGCGCTCGGCCTCGGCTTGGCACTCACCGACGTGCGTTGTCGGAGACTGCCGTTTCCGATGGTGGCGGCGCTGGCGGGCGGAGGTGCTGCGTTCTTGCTCTGCGACACGATCATCGACGGAACCTGGCTTCGGTTCGGCTTCTCCTGCATCTCAATGGTTGCCCTGCTGGGGCTTGCTTTGCTGGTTCAGATGTCCGCACCGGACCACACTGGGGGCGGCGATACCGCTCTGTACGCCGCGCTTGGGCTCTATCTCGGGTGGTTCGGATGGGATGGCTTGCTCCGTGGCCTGCTAATCGCGAGCGGGTTCACCGCCCTCGTGGCGATCACGGTAGCGGTGTCGTCCAAGAGTATGAATTCGCGGTTTCCCGCCGGTCCGCCGCTGCTCGCTGGCTCGTTGATCAGCATGCTGTTGACGTAGGCGCACGGCGACCTTTGCAAGGGCAGGTCGGCCTGGGCATCGACATCGCGAACGTTGGGGAGGATCTTGTGAACAACTTCGGTGCTGGTCGGCAACGGCACGTCGTCCTGGCTGCGGCGGTCGCCATGCTGGTGGCGGGGTGCAGCGGCGGCGCCGCGCCGACGACGACGTCCTCGTCCAACATGCCGGCTCCGTCGCAGCCGCCCTCGGCACCGACGTCATCCGAGCCGGATCAACGGCAAGCGGTCGAGGCCGCCTATACGCAGTTCTGGCCGCGGTCGTTGGCTATTCCGAGCACGCCAGAGGCCACTTGGCAGGCCGCGATGGCAAAGCTCGCCGTGGACCCGCAGTTGTCCACGACCTTGGCGGGGATGCGCCGCAATAAACAGGTCGGCGTGAAGCCCTATGGAGACGTGACCACGCACATCAGCAGCGTCGAGGTTCACGGCGGCAAGGCGACGGTGATCGACTGCCAGGACGGATCGCGCTCCGGGCAAGCGGACGCTGCCACTGGCGATCGGAAGACCGTTGGTACGCCGCAGATTCCTATCCACGCACGGATGTCGCGCGACGCCTCGGATGGCCAATGGAAAGTCGCGGAGCTTGCATACCCAGGCGGGCCGTGCTGATGCGTACGCGGAAGGCACTGAGCTATCCGGCGTGTGTCCTCGCCGCTGTCATTGGCACAGTCGGTCTTGCCGACACGTCGTCGGAAGCTGCCCCGAGCCCGCCCGGCCCCACCGATGACGGGCAAGTGGTCGTTGTACCCAACAACACCGACCAGTTCGGCCAATACGCACCGCCGAGCATCGACATGCGCGCGCTGGATCAACGGGGTCAAGCACCTGTGCGGCCGGGTGGTCCCGGGAAGAAGTCGGCCGGTGACGGCGGCCAAGACCGGCAAGCCGCAGCGGGCTCAGGTAATTCTCCGGATTCGCAGGGACGGCTTCCGCCGGGTTGTTTTGTGGGCGGCTTCGGTGCCGGCGGCGCTCCGGGTGCAGGTCGGCCAGGCGGTAGTGCGTTCGGGATCCGGTGTCTCCCACCGCTTCCCGCGAACAACGTGCCGGTGCCGCCCGGTGACGCGCCTGCGCCCCCGCCGTTGCCGACTCCGGCGCAGTTGGCGGCGCAGGCGTTCGAGCAATTGCGGCTTCCCTTGCCAGTGCCGCGGCATTCACCGGATGTGCGGCTGCCGGACGGGCGGGACGCGACGATCGTCGGCGAGAACACCTGGGTGTGGACCGATCGCGAGGTGTGGCAGCCGGCGGTGCGGCGAGTTCAGGTTGGGCCGGTGTGGGCGGAGGTGACCGCGACTCCGGCGGGCATGACGTTCGACTCGGGCACGGGTGGATCGGCGTCGTGCGCGGGGCCGGGCACGCCTTACGAACGTTCTTTCGGCCTGCACGCTGCCAGCCCGGATTGCGGGATCGTCTACACCCGCAGCTCCGTCGGACAGCCGGGCGACCAAGTCCGTGCGCAGTGGGCGATCCAGTGGTCGGTCAGCTGGGTCGGATCAGACGGAACCGCTGATGTCGGCGGGGACTTCCCGCAGATGCAGTCAAGAGCCGGAGCCAGCTTCGCGGTCGCCGAGGTACAGGCTTTGCGCGCGAGGTAGCGCACAGGGAATTCATCAAACAAATCGCTGCATACAAGAAAGTCGCACTTCCGGAAATGAGTAAGGAGTTTCCCGGTGGGTACTGCTCTGTCTTTTTCACGACCACGCCAAGCGCGTGCCGACGACTCCGCACCCCATGAGCGGCTCCGGGATGGTGACGAGCCGCGGGTGCCGCGTCGGCGGCGGTGGTGGCTGCTCAGCGTCGCGGTCGTGCTGGCAGCCGGGGCCGCATTCGGCAACGTCTTCCTGATCGCAGGACAGGACGAACGGGTCGACGTCGTGGTGCTGACGCGGGACGTGGGCTGGGGCCAGCGGATCGGCGACGGTGATCTTGGCATCGCGAAAGCGGTTCCCGGCCAGGGACTGTCCGCGATTCCTGCCGCTGACCGCGCGGGCGTCGTCGGTCAGGTCGCGCGCTCCGCGTTGCCCGCCGGCAGCGTGCTCGCGCCTCGCCAGCTCTCTGCGCAGCCGATTCCTGGCCCTGGCGAGCGGCTTGTCGGGATCGCGGTGAAACCGGGACACCTGCCCGCCCGAGGCCTGTCGCCCGGCGATCTGGTCCAGGTCAGTCCGGTCGCGGGAGCAACCGGGTCCGACCTCGGGCAGCCGTCGGCGAGTGCTTCCGGACCGTTTCAAGCACGTGTGGTGGGCACCGGTCCGCCGGACTCGACCGGCGCGGTCACCGTCGATGTCGTCGTCGGGATGGATGCCGCGCAGGCCGCGACCAGCGCTGCCGCAGGTCAGGTCGTCGTGGTCCAGCTCGGGCCGAGTGCGTAGGAAGCGAATTCGTCTGGAAGGGCGGTGAGGGTGTTGGCGATGATCACGATCGTCTCGGGCAAGGGATCGCCCGGCGGGACCACGACGTTGGCCGCGCTGGCGGCGGCATGGCCCGCGCCGGTGCTGCTGGCCGACTGCGACCCCGCCGGGGGCGACCTCGCGCCCGGTTGGCTGAGCCAATGGCTCGTGGCCGGCACGATCCGCGCCGATCGCGGGGTGCTGTCGCACGCGACCGCGACGCGGCACGCGACAGCGGGAGATCCGGCTGCGCTGCTTGAACACGTGCAACCGGTGCCGCCCGCACGGCACGTGGGCCTGCTCGCGGGATTGACGTCGCCGGGCCAGCACTCCGCGATCAGCGCTGCCGGGTGGACGCGGCTGACCGCGTCGCTGGCCGCATTCCGAACCCCGGCCGGGCGTCCCGCTGACGCGTTGGTCGACGTCGGCCGCTTCGGCGCGGCCACGCCGTGGCCCTTGCTGTTGGCCGCCGACGTGGTCCTGCTGGCGGTCCGCCCGACCCCGCGGCATGTGCTGGCCGCGCGCCCGGTGCTGGCCGAACTCGCCGAGCGGATCGTGCCGGAGCGGCTCGGCCTGGCGGTGTGCGCGACGTCGCCCCCAGGCGCTCACGAGGTCCGCGCCGCGCTGGGCCGGGCTGTCGCTGTTGCACTCCCTGCCGACGAGCGGACAGCGGCGGTGCTCTCCGACGGGAACGACGCAGGCGCTGTGCCGCGTCGATCGCCGCTGCTGCGCACTGCACGCCGGGCAGCACGCCGACTGCACGGCACCTACCACAATTACACGCCTGCCGAGCTGCGCGTACCGGCACCGCGCGCGTCCGTTGACGTCTTGACGGGAGCATCGCGATGACGTTGCCGCACAACGGGTATGGCCTGTCCAACGGCCCCAGCAGCTACTCGGTCCCGGCGCCGCAGGAACGCGGACTGCCGTCGAGCACCACGGCGGAGGGGCCGCTGGATTCGCGGACTGTTCGGGCGATCCGGGAATCGGTCGCGGCCCGGCTGGAGCGCGTCGCGGCTGGGGAGACCCACTTGGACGTGCCCCTGTCGGCGGCGGAGCAACAAGCGCGGATGAGCGCGTACGTTGCCGAGGAAGTCGCTGCCTGGGTCGTGCGCCGCGCTGCCGACGGGCAAGCGCCTCTGTCCGTTGAGGACGAACGCCGGTTGACCCGCGCGGTGGTGGCCGCGTTGTCCGGGCTGGGCGCGCTGGAGGAACTTCTGAATCGCGAGGACGTCGAGAACATCCATGTCCACGGCTGCGACCGCGTTCTGCTGGAGTTGGCCGACGGGTCGATCGAGCAATGGCCGTACCCGGTGGCCGACACCGACGCCGACCTCGTGGAAATGCTGGCCGCGATGTTCGCCCGCCAGGGCCAGACCAGCCGCGAGTTCAACGCCGGCCGCCCGTTGGGAAACCTCCGCATCAGCGCTGGCGGTCCGCTGGGCGCCCGGGTCGCGGCCGTGATGGAAGTCAGCGACCGGCCGCGAGTGGCGATCCGCCGCCACCGCCTGGTCGACGTCACCCTCGACGACCTCGTGGCCAACGGCACGCTCGATCCGGTGATCGCGTCGTTCCTGCGTGTGGCGGTGCGCGCGGGCTGCAACGTGATCGTCTCCGGTGGTCCTGCCGCGGGGAAAACCACGCTGCTGCGCGCGCTGTGCACCGAGATCCCGGACTACGAACACGTCGTGACCGTCGAGGAGGAATACGAACTCGGCCTGCACATCGGCGCGCGCCCCTTGGTCACACCGCTGGAAGCCCGGCCGGCCAACAGCGAAGGGATCGGCGAAATCACCCTGGACGATCTGCTCAAGCAGACTTTGCGGCACTCGCCGAGCCGGGTAATCGTCGGGGAAGTCCGCGCCGGAGAAGTCACCGCGATGCTGCGGGCTCTGGGCAACGGCGCGACTGGCGGGATGTGCACCCTGCACGCCACCAATGCGTCCGCCGTCTTCGACCGGATCGGGGCACTCGGGCAGCTGGCTACCCCGCCACTGGCGATCGAGGCCGCCCACCAGTGGACCGCCTCGGCAATCGACCTGGTCGTGCACGTCGCCCGCACCGACCACACCCACCTCGGCGCGCACCACCGACAGCGGTTCGTTTCCGAGGTCATCGAGGTCGGCCCGGTCGGTGATTCCGGCCGTCCGGACACCACCAGGATCTTCGCGCCGCGCCCGGCCGACGGCCGCGCGGTTCCCGCGTACGCCCCCAGCCGTGACCTGCTGGAGCGCCTGGAGCGGCACGGCTTCGACCGCGCCCAGTTCGACATCGCCGGTGCGGGGGCAGGTGCCGGAAACATCACCGGTTTCCCAGAAGGAGGTCGGCGATGACGAACGTGTGGCCGGGCTTGCTCGGCGTCGTCGCCGTGCTGGCCCTCGCCTGCGCGGTTACGGCAATGCTGCCTCCTGCCTCGCGGACAGCCGGTGGTGGCGTTCGAGGTTCCGTGCCGCAGCGAGCGGCAGGCTGGCGGGAGCGCCTGGCGCGGCTTCCGCTGCGGCGGGTTGCTGTGGCGGTGGTCGGGGGCGCGGTGGTGTGGTGGGCCACTGGCTGGCCGGTTGCGGCGATGGTGGCCGTCGCCGGGGCGGTGACCGTGCCGATCCTGGCTCGCGGACACGACGCGCAGCGGCTGGTCGCCCGCTTGGACGCATTGGCAAGCTGGGTACGGCGGCTGGCCGACATACTGGCCTCCGGCGCGGGCGGGCTGGAGCAGGCGATCACCAGCTCGGCCCGCACCGCCCCTGACGCCTTGGCCACGGAGGTCGAGACCCTCGCAGTGCGGCTGCGCACCCGAGGGCTGGAGCAGGCGTTGCGCGCGTTCGCCGACGACGTCGGCGACGAAGCCGCCGACGAGGTCGTCCTAGCCCTGGTCCTGCGCGCCCGCGCCGGTGGGCGCGGTCTGGTCGATGTTCTCGACGCGAAAGCCACCGCGCTCGAACGGGAGGTCGTGGCTCGCCGGGACATCGAAGCCGACCGGGCGAAACCGCGCGCCGATGTGCGCGCGATCCTCGGCATCACCGTGGTCTTGCTGGTCGGGTTGGTGTTGTTCGCCCGGGAGTTCCTCTCGCCCTTTGACGGAGTGCTGGGCCAGGTGGTCATGGCCGGGATCGGGGGTCTGCTCGGCGCGGCCGGGTGGTGGATGCACCTCCTGATCCGAACTCGCCGTCCCGCCCGGCTGCTCGGCGTCTCCTCCCGGACCCCAGTCGGCGCACCGAAGCCGAAGCGCTCGCTGACCGTGGTCACCAAGCTCGACGCGGAGGCCCTGCGATGAGCCCGGGTATCGCTGCCGCTGTTCTCGGTGCCCTCGCCGGGATTGCGCTCGTGTGCGTGATTCTGGCATTGGTACGGCCAGCACCGGTCAACCTGGCCGCCGCGGTCGCGGAGTTGGACGACCGTGCCGCGCGTCGCGTGGACGGAGCTGCGCCGCTGGGTCGTTGGTCGGTTCGGCTGCACCGCCTGGCCGGGTACTCGGCGCGGTCGTCGAACCGGTGGTGGGGCATTCCGGCCGGTGACCTCGACGTGCTCGACCAGACTGCCGAGCGTTACCTCGTTCGACGCCTGGCATGGGCTGGCGGCACCGCGGCAAGCGTCGTGGCGGTGGCGGGGCTGGCGTGGTTCGGCGGCGTCGGTTTCCCCGGCACCGTAGTGATCCTGGGCGTGCTGGTCGCTGCGGTGGCCGGGTCGCTGGTGCCGGTGCTGGCCGTGCACGAGGACGCTTCTCGGGCCCGAGAGGAGTTCCGGCGGGGGGTTGCCGCTTATCTCGACCTGGTGGCCCAGGAACGGGCGACGGGTCGTGCCCCGAGCCAAGCACTCGCCGAAGCTGCCGCAGTGGCGGATTCGTGGGTGTTCGCGCGGATCAGTCGCACGCTCGGCCGGGCGATGCGCGCCGGGCACACCCCGTGGGAAGCCTTGTCCCGGCTGGGCAAACGGATGGGTGTCGTCGAACTCGCCGACCTGGCGGACATCCTGTCCACCGCCGCTGATGGCGCTGCCATCTACAGCACGCTGATCGCGAAAGCGGCTGCGCTGCGCTCGGCCGCGCTCGCCGGAGACAAGGCCGATGCCAACGGGCGTTCCCAGCGGCTCGCGCTCCCGGTTGCCCTGTTGCTGGTCGCGTTTCTCCTGCTGGCCATCTATCCAGCCTTGCTCCGGCTGCTGACGGCCGGTGGTTAGCTGCGCAGCCAGAGACGAATCACCTAAGAACGTTGCACACCAAGGAGTTGAACATCCATGACTGAGATCCTGGAGCACTACCTCACCGCGGCGCGGCGGCGCGTTGCGCAACTCGCGCTGAGTCTCGGCGGCGCAGTGATGCTGTTGTGCGTCACCGTCGTGGCCCGCTGGGAGCGCGTGCGTACCGCCGGTGATCGCGGATCGGAAAGCGTGGAGAAGGCCGTCCTGGTGGCCATCGGGCTCGCTGTGGCCATCGGACTTGGGGTCGCGATCCGTGGCGTGGTGCAGCAGTTCCAAAGCCAGATCAAGTGACGATACGAAGGAGCCAGGATGCCCACCAGCGAGGAGATCGAACGTCGTGTCGCAGAGGCTGACGCACCCCGCAGCGTCCGGCGATCCGCTGCGGCACAACGAATCGGCGATCTTGCCACGCGTCGCGCCGAGATCGTTGCCCAGCTGAACGACGTCGAACGCCAACTCGGCGAGGTTCTCTCCGAATCCAGCGACGTCATCGACATTGACGAGCTAGCCCAGTTCACCGAAGTGCCTGCCACCGACCTCGCCCGCTGGCTCGACACGGGCAAACCGGTGCCTGCGAAGCGAAAGAAGCCCGCCAATAGCGGCTCCCGCGCGAAGAAAACCGCACAGCCGCCGAAAACCACCACCACCACGAAGACAGTGCCCACGCCACGTCCCCTCGCTGCGGCTCCAACACCCGCTGCGGACACCTTGGCGGCAACTAGCTCGGCGGCCCAGTGATGCGCTCCAGCAGGCTCAGCTACCGGGGACACCCGCAGGCGACGAAAAGCACCGGCACAGCTCAGATCCGCGACCGCGGAGCAGAGTCCGTCGGCTTGGCAATTCTGTTTCCGATTGCCCTGGTGTTGATCCTCTCGGCGGTGCAGGGCGGCTTGTGGTGGCATGCCCATGCTGTTGCCGCGCAAGCCGCCCAGGCCGGAGTGGAGGCTGGACGTCCGGTCGGTGGCACGACCACCACGGCCGCTGAGGCCGCGCTCTCGTTCGCCACCCGCGCCGGCCGCGGCGTCCTCACCGCCCCCGAGGTCCACGCCACCGTCACCGCGGACACCGTTCAAGTGGAGGTGTCGGGCACCGCCATCCGACTGGTGCCCATCCCAGGCCTGGACATCCGCGTCGCTGCATCGGCGCACGCGGTGAAAGAGCGCTTCACCGTGCCCGCGCTGGCGGCTGGAGACGGCCCATGAGGTCCCGAAACCGGATACACCATTGCTGGTCGCGGTACTGGAGTGACACGGGTTCAGTCAGCGTCGAAGCTGCGGTCCTGGTGCCCGCCGTGCTCTTCGTCGGACTGTTGATCATTGCCGGTGCCCGGGTCAGCTCGGCACAGCAAGCGGTCGACAACGCCGCCACCGCCGCAGCGCGCGCGGCGTCGATCGCGCGCAGCCCCGACGCGGCGCAACAGGCCGGAGCCCGCGTCGCCCGCGAACGGCTCGACCGCGAGGGCCTGACGTGTCACGCCTTCAGCGTGTCGGTCGACGCCAGCCAGATCGCGGTCGGCCGTGCCGGACAGGTCCGGGCAAGCCTGACGTGTCAGGTCGGGCTGAGCGATCTCGCACTTCCGGTCCCCGGCGGCACGGACACGCTCACAAGCACCTTCACCAGCCCCACCGACCCGTATCGAGGCATCCCATGACGACCCGGACAACGCCCCGGGACACGGGTTCGGTCAGCGTGATCGTGGCTGTGCTGGTGCCCGCGCTGCTGCTCGTCTTCGCCTTGGTGGTGGATGGCTCCGCCCGTTTGCAGGTCATCGCCCGCGCCGACGCGCTGGCTGCCGAAGCTGCCCGCGCGGCCAACACCCCGGTGGACACCCGCAGCCCCGCGGTCAGCATCGACACTACGACCGCAGCGCGCACTGCCGCCGACTACCTCGCCCGTGCCGGGTATCCCGGTCAGGTCAGTGTCGCCGGACCGCGCGCGGTCCGCGTGACCGTCACCGTCGTCGAGCCAGCCCCCATCGGGCTGCTTGGCGGTACCGCCGAGGCCACGGGCACCGCGTTGGCCGAACTCGGCGTCGGCACCCGGACCGGTGAGTTGCCATGACCACCGCACCAGTACAGCGGATCCGCGGGGCATGCGCCGCGCTGGCACTGCTCGCCTTCATCGCCGGGATACCGTGTGGACTACTCGCGCTCGGAGCCGACCCCGCCCGCCTGCTTCCCGACCACTGGCCCGCCCCCACTCCGATCAGCCAATGGCCCGAACGGATCTGGAACACGCTCCGGTGGGCGTGGCTGACCGGCGACCTCGTGCTCTGGCTGGTCGTGGCGACGGCGTGGGCTGGCTGGTTGCTGCTGACCCTCTCCGTCATGGTCGAGGTGATCCGCCAGACCGGGCACGGTGTCCGTACCGCCCGCGGTCTGCTGCGTCGGGCGCCGCGTGACCGATGGATCGCCGGACTGGTGGCCGCCGTTCTCGTGGCCACCTCCGCTGGTACCGCAGGGGCATCGACAATCCCGGCAACACCGGTTGCGGCCACCGCGCCGCCATGGCCCCACGAACACCCCGTCACGGCAGCCCGGGGCTCCGCAACGGACACCGTGACCGACCAGACCGCGGAGACCGTCGGTGCCCCGACCACGCCGTCTCCCGCGGCGGCGGGAACGGACGACACTGTGCCCTACACGGTGGTGCACGGCGACACCTTGTGGGACTTGGCCGAACGCCACCTCGGCCGCGGCACCCGCTACCACGAGATCGTGCGGCTCAACCCCGCCCTGCTCGCCGACAGCCCCGGCGACCTGGAACCGGGATGGACGCTGCTGTTTCCACCGGACGCCGTCGCCTTGCCTCATCCCGCGAACAGCGCCACCGCGAGCGGGCGCACCGTCACCGTCAAGCCCACCGACTCCCTCTCGGCCATCGCTGAACGCGAACTCGGCGATCCGGACGCCTGGCCCGCGATCTTCGACCTCAACGCCGGCCGCACCCAACCCGACGGCCGCGCGCTGCGGCACCCCGACCAGCTCCTGCCCGGCTGGCACCTCGTCCTTCCCGCCCAGGTGGCACCACCACCCGCGCAGCCGACAGAGCAGCCCGCGGCGTCACCGAACAGCCCGACACCCGCGCCTGCCCCAGAAGGCCCGGTTGCCTCCGCCGAGCAGCCCGCCCCGCAGCATGCACATCGAGGAGAACAGCCGGACATGCCCGAGGCACAGCCCGGAATTGGTATCGCGCTGCCGACCGGTGCGTTCGTCGGCCTCGGACTGGCTGCCCTGATCACCCTCGCGATGATCACCGTCCGAATCCGGCGCCGCCGCTGGTATCACCCCGGCGCACGCGACGACGCTGACCCTGCCGGCCTCCCGGTCGTCCGCGCACTGCGCATCGCCCACGACGCCGCCGCACCCGAGCCGGCCGACGACAACCCGGCCGCTGCGACCGCGCCACCCGGACACGCACGCCCGGTCGACATCCATGTCCGCGACCGAGCCCAGGCCACAGTCCGTGCAGTGCTCCCGGCACACCAGGACACCTCGCTCGGCGTACGCGACGAGCACGCCATCGCCCTCGACCTCGCCAGCACGCGGGGACTGGGGCTCACCGGTCCCGGTGCCCACGCCGCCGCGCGGGCCTTGATCATGACCCTGCTCGCACAGGCCACCAGCGACGACCTCGACGCCATGATCGTGATGCCCGCCGACGATGCCCGCGCACTCTTCGGGCACGACCTGGCGGACCCCGTCCCGGACCGGCTGCACATCGTCGACGACCTGCCCGCAGCGCTGGCGACGTTGGAGGCCGAGCTGGTCGCCCGCACCGACACCAACGACCTCGCACGGGACGACCCGCCAGCGAACACGGCGCACCCGCGCGGCGACACCGGGCCTGCCGTGATGGTGGCCACGCCCACCGCGGACACGAACCGGCGCGCGCACGCCGTCCTCGACAACGGCTCGCACCTCGGCCTGACCGGAGTGTTCCTCGGCCCCTGGCACCCCGGCGGCACCGTGCGCGTGCGCCACGACGGCACCGTCGAAGCGACCAACCCCACCCTGAGTGACGACTTGGCCGGTGCCCGACTGTTCACGTTGCCGGACGCCGACGCCCGTGACCTGCTCGCGCTCCTGCACGCGGCCGAGCCCGGCCGCGACGACCCGATCCGAGACCGTACCGTCGCTGGCAGTGCCGTGGAACCGGGCACGCAGCGGCAAAGCCGAGCCGAGAGCACGACGGCGAACGCTCAACCGCTCGTCTCCGAGTACGAGTTCGCTACCGCAGCACCCGACGCTGCGGCCGTGACCCCACCGACGGCACCCGCCAGCGCGAACCCCAGCGAGCACCCGACGACCGGACCGTTCGGACCGGCTGAATCAGAAACGACCGAGCCATCCCCGCCGGACGTCAGCAACCAGCCGCGTCCGCCAGCTACCCGGCGCGACGGCAACCCAACGACCGCGCCGCGCCCGGCCACGGAACCAGCCCCGGTCCCGCCGCTGCACCTGCAGGTGCTCGGCCGGCTGCGCCTGACCAGAGCGAGCCCCGAACCCCGTGACCTCATCGACGTTCTCGCTCCGCGGCAACGCGAGATCCTGGTCTACCTGGCACTGCACCGTGACGGGTGCCGACGCGACACCCTCAGCGCCGCGCTCTGGCCGGACGCTCCCGGCGAACGTCCCTACAACAGCTTCCACGCGACTCTGTCCCAGCTACGCCGGGGCCTTCGCCGGGCCAGCAACGACGACACCCTCGACATCATCGTCCACCAGGACAGCCACTACCGGCTCGACCAGACCATCCTGACCGCCGACCTCTGGCGGCTCCAGGACGCCATCACCGCCAGCCGCCAAGCTCCGGCAACAGAGGCCGTCGGGGCATCGAACCGCCTCACCGAGCTGTACCGCGGAGACCTCGCCGAAGGCATCACCGCGGACTGGATCGACGGGCCCCGTGAAGCGCTCCGGCGCGACGTCCTCGACGCGCTCAGCACCCTGATCCGCAAGATCAGAACCGACCACCCCGAACAGGCACTCGCCCTGCTGGAACAGGCCCGCAACCTGGACCCCTACAACGAGGCGATCTACCGCGACCTCATGCGCCTCCAAGCGCGACTCGGTCAGCACGACAGCATCCCGCGCACCCTGCACCTGCTCACCACCTCACTGGCCGACCTCGACCAACGCCCCGCCCCGAGCACTCTCAGTCTCGCGGACGCCCTGCAACAGCCGAGAAATCACCTATCCAACCGGCAAGCCAGCTAAACAAACCCAGCGCCTCACGCAGAAATAGCCGTGATTCTCATTGCGACCCACCAGTTGCCGAAGGGTTGTCCAACAGGAGTCAACCTCGCTATACTGGGCTGATTCCTCACGAATACTTCGAACGCCGTGACGCGAACGTATTCGTGAGATTCCGGGAAGCAGCGGCGGCAGTCGCGGAGGCGATCCGCAGCACGACCCGAGGCCAGTACTCTGCCGCGTGCACAACCGGCACAGAGTCGGCGGCGAGCCCATAGACCTCTCGCCCGTCCACCTTCCTCGCCACCTTCCTCTCCAACTTCCTTTCCGGACTCCCACTAGAGAGGAAGGGGCGCGTCAAAGCCTTGCTGCAGGACAACGCTGGGCAACCCCTTCCTCCGTGTCCCCCGACTTCGGTGCCGGCAGGCACGTGAACAGTCGGCTTGGGTGGCGTGTTGGCTATCTGATGCTCGCACTGCCTTCCGTGGCAAGTTCCGTTCCGCTGCAGCCAGCTTCTTCTTCATTCTCCCCCTCCTCGGCTTTCCTTCCATTCTTCTTTTTGATCCCGAGTGGTCGCATGACTCTTTCTGTCTTTTCCTTGCGCGCAAGGAAAACCTAACGACACAGAAACATGACCCATGGATATTGACAACCATATAAACGGCGTGGCCACAAGTGGCGTGATTCGAAAACCGCAGGATATCCAAAGAGAAATTCGTACCGAATCCAAGCTGTGCGGGTCGCGGGCGCGGGCGCCGGCTGCCGCTGTGCGGGTCGCGGGCGCGGGCGCCGGCTGCCGCTGTGCGGGTCGCGGGCGCGGGCGCCGGCTGCCGCTGTGCGGGTCGCGGGCGCGGGCGCCGG
>NZ_JBEXMH010000004.1:244153-275720 GCF_040610415.1 Amycolatopsis sp. NPDC004079
CGGCTGCCGCTGTGCGGGTCGTTCTCTTCCCCTGCGTCTTCCCAGCTCAAGAGCCCGACCGACCCTGCGCAGGGGGTCGACGCCGAAGGTAACGGCGAGATAACGGAACCCGACTGAGGCTTGAAAGTGTCTAGTCAGTATGTCAACCTAGACATGTAACCGAGACAGGCCGGAGCGGATGGAACAGAGAAGGGCGTGAGGACCGGGACACGGCGTCCCGCGAGCGATCTCCTTCCTTTCTTTCCTTAAAGGTTTGGTCGTTACGAACTATAAGACCCGCATAGCGCGGGCGGCGGCTTGGGCCGCGCGGACAGCAGCGAAACCGTGCAGGGCAGTAGTGGGGAACGACGCGTAGCCAAACGCGCATTTCTAGTCTGGGATGCGTAGTAACTGCGCTTGCAGCCCCGTTATGTGAATCCCTTGCTATAGAGCGGAGTAGCGCGCATAAAAGGCATGCCTGTCATAGGCGTGCCCCCAAGATAACTACATGGTGGTCTAGCACCGAAAAACGTCACAACGTGTGGGCGTCCGGATTGTGTAAAGCGGTTGCCGACATTGAACGTCACTCTCTCAAGCGCGTCGCGCTTTTTGCCGTTCGTAGCACGCTATGTCTTACGGGCATGGTTCCCTACGTTGTGCACTAGACATAACGGCTTCCCTTTTGGGGAGGTTCAGGGAATGCGCTACCGGCTGACCGGGCGCTATCGCTTGCGGTTACGCATCGCACGGACATAGAAGATGATCCCCTTTGCATCAATCGCACCCGACGTGTCCACATTTCGACCCGTACCAGTTCGCAACTGGCCTGAACCGCCAAATGGCATACAACTATAACACCATTGGAGGACCTGTCATGACGCGTAAAGACTTCAAAGAAATTGCCGATTCCGTACGTCGGGAAGTTGTTGCCGACGACGAACGAAAAGCACTCGCCGACGCCTTGTGCGCGTACTTCAAATCGGTAAACCACCGATTTGACCGAGATTGTTTCTTTGCTGCATGCGGCCTGTGACTCGCACTAATCCGCACCCGCTGGGAGTGTCAATCATGAACAACCCTGAAATTTCGTTTTCCGAAGATGCACACTTGTTCTTCAGGCGGAACTTTCGTTACGGGACATGGGACGGTGAAGACTGCGCCCGAGGTAATGACTGGTCCGGCTTCGGATTCGTTCTCGGATCGGGCGGTGATCCGCTGCCAATTCCCGGCGACTACCTCACCGGGCACCAGTGTGCCCACCTGGCGGACGTGTCCAACGGGCATGCGGCAATGCGACTCATGGGCGAAGCGGCACCAGGAAAAGCAACCGAGTGGAACGGCCTTCTTGCCTACGACTACGGCGATTCCGCCGCACGTGAGGCCGCCGACCGTATCGGTGCCGCGCTCGCCGGATACCCGCTGCTCGACGACGAAGACCTGTCAGAGCGGGAATCCGAGAACGCCGCGCGCGTGCTGGTCGACTGCTGCGACGTGCCCCAGGAAGTCGCGGCGGACGTCGTTTCGGCGCTGAGCGACGACGGACAGACCTTGTGCACCGACTGCCACAGCTGGGATATCGACCACATCATGTCCGAGCTGGGCTATCAGCAATGCGCCGAGTGCGACAAGTGGCTCGAAGGCGCTTGTGATGAGCCGCTGCATTACGACTGCGCCGAATACTATGCAGAAGACGACTGCGAATGCATTTCGGTCATGGTCGACGGATACCGGCACGGCAATCACACCGTAACCATGTCGGACGTTCGCGAAACATTGCGTGGCTGCGAACACTGTTACCCCGCCGTCTACCCCTACGGCAAAAACGTGGCGTAACGAACGCGACCCGTCAAGGGGTAGCGGACAAAGGAGATACATCGTGGATGCCAACAATCCGGTTGCCGGAAGCGAGAAGGACCGGCAATACGCGATCTTTCGTGATTACGCCAACCATCACGGAGCCCGGCGCGCGTACCAAGCACTGTCGACCATGGGGGCTCACCATGAACTACTAGTGAGCCTGGTCGTGCGTTATCTCGCCGAATCGGGCCCACAAGGGAATGGACAGCCCGACGACGAAACCGTATTCGCCTACGCGACCGAGCACGGACACGTGCGCGTGATCCTTCACTGGCGCGGGTTGTGGCGCGGGTTGGCGTTCTGCTCGGTTGAGTCCGACGAAACCGAGCAATGGCACCGGCATTTCAGCGATGCCGAACGGTGGATTTCGCAACGTGCCGCACTGAGCCGGGCGGAAGAATCTATGCGATCTCACTACCGCAACTAGCCGCACTGTGTTGTGGCGTTTCGGTGCCGCGCGCATTCGCGTGCGGACGCCGTGACCGCACAACGGTTTCCCGTAGCACCTCCTATAACGAAAGTGGGTTTGTCATGTCCAAAGAAACCAGCGAATGGCTCAACAACAATGTTCTGATCGGGTTCACCGACAAGCGCGGCCACGCGTGGCACTACCGGGCATCGGCGCAAGGCAGCGAGCCGAACCACTACGCCGGAGCCATCCCGGTCGCCGATGTGCAGCGGCGCTTGTTCCACTGGACCGCCGAACCGGAACCGGTGCTTGTGGCGGGCAAGTTCGGCCTTCGCCGCGTGCCCAACAAGCAAGCCATCACCGCATCGGATACCGGTGATGTCCTCGGGATCTTCGCCGACGGGTACACCGTGCACCAGTACCAGGAATGGCTGCTGGACAAGGTCGGCACGATCCTGGATGACGGTCTGTCGATCGGTTCCGCGGGCCTGCTGCGCGACCGCCGGCAGGCGTGGGTGAGCGTGGAAGTGCCCGAGAACATCACTACCCCGGAAGGCGTGGAGTTCCGGCCGAACCTGGTCGCCTGCACCAGCCACGACGGCAGCCTTGCCACCACCTACAAGCGCACCGTGACCAATGTGGTGTGCGACAACACGATGTCGGCCGGCCTGCGCGAGTACGGCCAACAGTTCAAGGTCAAGCACTCCAAGAACGGCAAGTTCCGCATCGTAGAGGCCCGCGACGCGCTCGCGATGGTCCACACCGTGGCCGAGGAATTCGCCGCCGAGGTCAAGGCCCTGTGCGAAACGACCGTGACCGACCAGGCATGGCGCGCCTTCCTGGACGCACACACCCCGATGCCCGAGGAGAAGGGACGCGCCCGCACTACCGCAACGAACGAACGGGCCGCGCTCGACCGGTTGTGGAACACCGACAACCGGGTCAGCCCGTGGCGCGGTACCGCGTGGGGAGTGGTGCAGGCCATCAACACCTACACCCACCACGAAGCGATCGTGCGCAACGCCTCCCGCGCCGAACGCAACATGTCCCGCGCGGTGGACGGAAAAGCCGACGCGCTCGACCAGGAAACCGTGACGACGCTCGGCAAGGTGCTGGCCTCGGTCTGACAAGGACCGTCGCCGCTTCGGTGCCCGCGCGGCCCTCCGCCGCGCGGGTGCCGTGGCCGCGAGATGGCCACAACCGACGTCCGAACCAATTCCGGCGCACACAAATCCGCGACACAGGAAGGAAACCAACCCATGGACATGCAGGCATTCGCGGTAGCGATGGCGGAAGCGCTCGACGGGATATGGACGGTCGAACCGGGCCACCACGGTCACCGCGACCGGTATCTCATCGGCCCAGACGGTGAAGAGCTTCACGTGTGCTACTCCGACTGGGAGAAGACACCACGGCTCAGGCTGTCCGCCAGCCTTCCGGCCAAACTGGCGACAATCCGGCACCGCCACGGAAACCCGGTGCCATCACACGACATCACGGTGTCCCCGGCGAAGACACCGGAAACCGTCGCCGCCGAGACTGCCCGGCGGCTGCTGCCCCGCTACCGAGTCACCCTCGCGGAAACCCGCGAGCTGAAACAACGACTCGATGACCAGGCCGCCGCACGCGACCGCCTCGCGCACGCCATCGCGGGCCCGCTCGGCGCGACCGTCCACACGCCCGGACCCAGCCCGCTCGGCCACGACCCGCAAGAAGTAATCGTGCGCTACCAGGGGCTGCTGGCCGGCACCGCCACGGTGCCCCGCAACGGCGGACGCGTGGCATTCGCCTTCTCGGTCGCCCCGGGCGACGCCGCCCGTGTCGCTGCGTTCCTGGCGACGTTCCCGCGAACGGTGGATTGGGACCAGGACCACTGACCCGCCCGGATTTGGGCGGACCGAACAGGACGGCCCGCACCACATGCGAAACGAAGTGAAGGAGGCACATCGCCATGTCTTTGGGAACTCTGACAATCCACCACGACTACGAGTCCGGCACCACCGTCGAGGGCACCACTCGCAACAGTCCTGCGCACTTAGCACTGAAGGCCCATCCGTCGTGGACCTGGTCCCGCTACGCCACAGCGTGGCTGCTGCGGTCCTCCCGGCACCGCCAGTCCAAGCCGTACGCCATCGCCGACATCGAGCGCGTGCTTACCGACGCGGGCTACACCGTCGAGCGCGATATCGACGACACCATGCCCAGCGTCGAACAGCAAGAAACCGATCTCGCCGATCGGATGGATGACCGGGTGGATCGACTCACCGAGCGCTCTGGGAAGCACCAGGCCCAGGCAGACGCTACGTGGGCGAAAGCCGACTACGTCTTCCACAACATCCCAATGGGCCAGCCGCTGCTAGTTGGTCACCACAGCTACAAGGCCGACCGCAACCGGCGCGAGCGCGCCTGGGACAACCTCGGCAAGTCGATCAAGCAAGGCGAGTACGCCGACGAGCTGGCGCGTCGCGCCGAAACGGCCTCACACCACGTCGGTGCCCGCAACAACCCGGTCACCGTGGCGAACCGGATCGAGAAGCAGGAAGCCGACCGTCGGCGCCTTCAGCGCGCACTCGACGGCGAACCCGGCGAGGTGACCGAGACCGACGAGCACGGCCAACCGCGGCACCGCTGGGGAATCCAGCACCCCGGCGAGGACCGCGCGGCCTACCTGCGGCGCGAAATCACCACCCTCACCGAGCAGATCGACTACTGGAAGAGCGTCTACGCCCAGCTCCAGGCTGAGGGCAAAGCGTCCACGCTGGGGCCGGACACCGTGAACAAGGGCGACTGGGTGCTCTGCAACAACATGTGGATGCGGGTACGACGGGTCAACAAGAAATCGGTGACCGTGCCGAACCCGGTCTTCCCACCGCCACGGCCGGGAGAGAAAGAGGCCACCTGGACCGTCGCCTGGCACAAGCTGCGCGGCCACCGCACTACCGAGCAGATGCCGCCGGAGGCCGTCGAGGCGTACGAAGCGCCAGGCACAGACCGGATCAACTGATGCGCGTATTCCGGAACCCGCGTCACCTGGACGTGATGGGGCGAAACGCGACCACCTGGGCAGCGCGATACGTTGCGAGACATGCAAAGCGGACAAGTCTCGGTATGGGTGCCGATCGTTGTTGGCGTGCTCGGGCTCGTTGGGGTGATCGCGGGCCAACTCGTCAACGCCTGGCGCGAAGATCGGCGCTGGCACCGCGAACTGGAACGCGAAGACGTGCGGTGGGAGCGGGAGAACAAGCGTGAGTCTGCCAAGCTCGACCGCGATACGAAAATCTTGATCTTTGGCCAACTACTTCAGGCTTTGAACCGGGCTCACTCGCTGCTTGAGCGCCTTCGCGACGCGAGCGGCAGGGAATCAACTAAAAATGCCACTTCGGAGTATTTGGGCAATGTCAATGACATTCGGGAAAAAGCGGCCGAGGTTCAATTGATTTGTTCCGCGGGCATGCACAGATTCTTCTCGGAAGGAATGTCTGACATGTGGCTGCTTCCTGCGATGATGCATGGCGTCGACGTCAACAGCCCCAGGACTGGAGAGTCGGCCGGAAGTCTTACGCCCAAGGAAGCAATGGAGAGAATAAGCCGGTTCCGCAGCGATTTCCTCCGGCTTGCCCGTGACGAACTGGTCATAGATGGAGATAGTGCGACAAGCAGCAAGGCATGAAGACTGTGGAAGTCCTGGCCTGGCTCGCAGTGGTCGGTGCGTGCGGCGGGCCGTTCATCACAGCGGCCCGCAATTGCGGGAGATCGCCAACTCCGGCGGAGTACTCGCCGTACCGTCGGTACGCATGTCAACGCCTGGCCGCCGCTCAGCGCGAGGTGCCTGTGATCGTCGAGGTCGGCCGCCGTACCCAAGCGGTCCCAGGACTGGTCACCTCGGCGAAGTCCGCCGGGGCCAGCGAACTGCTGCGTACCGGGGACTGCCACCGCCGCTATCTGTGCCGACGAGGTCACCACCACCCACCGGCTCCGATGACTCACCGCCGTTGGACCGGGTCAGCAGCGAATGTCGTGGCCAGGATCTGCTGGTCGACGCGCCTCTGGTGACCGTGCGCTGTCTAGCTAAGGTGTCTAGGGAGACACGGCAGCAAGCAAATGGCCAGCCTAGAGGATCGGCCAACCCTGGCCACGCGAGAGAGAGTCGCAGATGGACAAGGACGAGCACATCGCGCAGCTGCGCGCCCGCCGACAGCGCATCGAAGCGATCGAAACCGCCCTGGAGAGCATCCGAGAGCTGGAAAGCTCCCTGCAGGAGATGCGGGAAATCCTGCTCCAGCAGCGAAAGGCCGAACGGACGGAGCGGCTCGCCGATATCCGTGAAGCGGACAAGGCCGGTGTGCCGAAGACCAGAATCTCCAAGGAGGTCGGCCTCAGCCGCGCGAACCTCTACAACCACCTCAAAGGCACCCCGGCAGACGAGTAGCCGGGTTCACGCGTCTGGACGATCATCTGGAGAACCAGGGCCAGGTGCCGGAACGCTCCGGGAATGTCACAAAAGCTCTTCCCGGGCGACGCGACGGTGCGCACCTATCGGCAGAGCTGGCCTCCTCGTTGCCGGTAGAACTCGACGGGGTCGACGGGCTGCCCGTTGGCCTCGATCTGCAGGTGCAGGTGCGCCCCGGTGGCGGCTCCCCGGTTTCCGACCGTGGCGATGGGCTGGCCGGCCTGAACAAGCTGTCCTTCGCGGACCAGGTTGTGGTCGTTGTGGCCGTAGATCGTCACGATCCCGTCCCCGTGCTGGATGCGGACCCACAGCCCGTAGCCGGACGCCGGTCCTGAGCTGATCACCGTGCCGGAGTTGGCTGCCAGGATCGGCGTGCCGATGGGAGCGGCGATGTCGAGTCCTTTGTGGAATTCATTGCCGCGGTACCCGAATGCGGAGGTGCAGGTGCCGTTCGTGGGGGTCGTCCAGCCGCCGGTCGTCGCACTGGTCGTGCAGGTCGCGCCTTGGACGGCTCCGACGATCTGGCGCGCTGCTGGCTCGAATTTCGCGTAGCGGTCGGGAAAGCCTGATCGCTGCACGGTCTGGGCGGCCACGGTGACCGGCATGTTCCGCCAGTTCGGCAGCGCCAGCAGATGCCGGTAGAACTGCTCGCTGCTGTAGGCAGGGTCCATGATCTGCGCGACCGTTCCCCAGCCTTGCGAGGGACGCTGCTGGAACAGGCCGACACTGTCGCGATCGCCGTAGTTCAGGTTCTTCAGCCGCGACTCGGTGAGCGCCGCGGCGACCGCAATGACCCAGCCCTGCTCGGGCACGTTCATCCGTTTGCCGACAGCGACGATCGTCGCCGCGTTGCCCATCTCCTGCGGTCCGTACCCCGCAGCGGAGGTGGCGCTCGCTCCGGCAGGGGCACAGTTCACGCCACTGGCGGAACTGCTGGAACTGCCGAACACGGCTTGAACCACAGCGATGGCGCCACCGCCGATGAAGAGCATGATCACGACGACGAACCCGGCGCCGGCGGCGGCCACCTTGCCCACGACGCATCACCTCCACGGATGCGCGGGGTCGGGCGGGGGCATCGGGGACGGCGGGGCCACCTCCGCACGCGTGGCGACGGGCGTCGCGGCCGCCGGACGCTGCCCACCGCCGGGAGCCGAGGCGCGCAGGCCCGGCCAGAGGGCGGGCAGGCCCGCCAGCGCCACGCGGCCGGCGGTGCCGGACTCGTCGAGCCGTCGCCAGCGCAGAGCGGCCATGTCGAGCGGGTCGGCCGCGGCTTCGCCGCTGCTGGTGGCCACGGGGACGCGTGCGGGCCGGTCGAGACCCCGCAGCGCCTCGGCCATCGCGCTGCGTGCATTGACTTCGCGCCGGGCGCTGGGCAGCCACACCAGCACGGGTGTGGTGATGCCCGTGACCTCGGCCAGTCGCGCGTAGCGGGCGAGCTTGCCCGCTAGCCGGGACAGTTGCTCGGTGCCGAAGTCGAACTCGATGAACCACTCGACCTCCCGGCCGGCCTCGCGCCAGCGGCCGTAGCCGTCCGGGGTGACGATGTCGCCCCAGCGCCGGCCGCACCGGGCGGCCGACCACCACGCCGCGAGCACACCAGTGGTGCCGGGCTGACGCGCTCGGCGGATCAGGGTGGTGAACAGCCCGTTGCAGCCCACGGTGTGCGCCAGCTGCAGCGAGAACGCGCGTCCGATCTCGCGTTCACGGCTGTAGCCCAGTTCCTTGGGGTCGATGCCGTCCTCGCGGGCGATCGCGACGGCTCCGGCGGTGTCGAGGACGTAGTGCATCGGGTGCGAGCCGCGGTCGCGGTGCGGCTGGAACCGGTGCAGCACGCCCCACTGGTAGAGGTTGCGCAGGCGCAGGTTCGCCCCGCGGCGCCCGGTGAAGGCGATGTCGATGATCTGGGTGCTGGTGAGGACGTGGTGCTCGAACAGCATCCGGCACAGCCACCGGTCCCGGTCGGTGAGATGCCGGGCCAGCCACGCGTGATGCTCGGCCGTGTTGAGCACCCGCGCCGCAGTTCGTTCGGGCCGATGTGCCCGCAATTGCCGCTGCGGGGTGGGATTGCTGACCATCGTGAGTGCACCTCCAGACGAGCGGGACGCGGGGAACGCCCTGCGGGCAAACGGAAAAAGCTGAGGGTCAGGCCGCGCGGCGCGGATCGAACGCCGCCGGCTGGACGTTCTCGGCCGGCCCTGGCGTGTTTCGAGGCTGGGTGTTCACGAGCGCGAGCCGGCGGATCTTCTTGGCCCGGCCGGGAATCGCGGGCGGAAGTTTCTCGGTGACTGCGGTGAACGGGGGAGCTTCCTCGCTGTCGAGCACCAGCCGCGCGGCGATGTGGAATCGGCCGAGATTGGCGAGGTCGTGTTCGGAGAGCCGGGGCGCGGTATGCCGGGCCAGGTGCCGGGCGTCTTCGGGCGACGCCGAGAAAATGATCTTCGAGCGTGCGTTGGTGCTGATGCCTTCTTCCAGTTCGCGCGGCAGTTGCCGCAGGTACTGGTGCGCGAGCGTCATCGACATCCGGTAGCCCCGGGCTTCGGCGAGCATGTCCTCCATCGGGTACGCCAGGTTGAGGAAGTTGTGGCACTCGTCGATGTAGAGCGAGGCATCGTGCCGGTCGCGTTGCGGTATCCGGGCGCGCCGGGTGGCGGCCTGCCACGTGCGGGCCACGACGATGGAGCCGATCAGCCGCGCGGTGTCCATCCCGAGCGCGTCTTTGCCCAGGCGCACCAGGCAGATTCCGCCGTCGAGCACCTCATCCATGTCCACGGTGGATTCACCGTCGGCGAGGGAGGCCCGCACGAACGGCCGCAGCAGCAGACCGCGGAGCTTGTTCATCAGCGGCGCGACGACCTGTGCCCGGCTGGCGTCGGACAGATCGTCGTACCAGTGCCAGAAGCCGGTCAGGACGTCGTCGGAGATCTGTTCGAGCGCACGCTGCCGGAACGCGGGCACTGTCAGCAGTTTCGGCAGATCGGTCAGCGTGGGTGTGCCGGGCAGCTCGCGCAGGGTCAGCAGCCCGGAGCGCAGGATGTCCTCGGTCCGCGGCCCCCAGCTGGAGGCGTAGACGTGGGAGAAGATCGACACCAGGTTGTCCACGGTGCGGGCGGTGTCGTCGCCTTCGAGTGGGTTGAGCACGGGCGGGCGGGAGCGGCTGTCGGCGTCGAAGAGCACGACTTTCTCCCCGAGCCGGGAGGGCAGCCGCATCAGGGTGTCGGCGACCAGGTCTCCCTTGGGATCGATCACGACCAGCCCGCGCCCGGCGTCGGCGTCGTCGAGGATCATCCGCGCCATCAGCTCGGACTTGCCTGACCCGGTCGCACCCAGGATGTGCAGGTGATGCCGCGCGTCGGCGACGCGCAGCCCCACCGGCCGGGCGTGGCCGGAGTCGGTGATCCCGATCGGTTTCACTCCCGGGCCCTCGGTGGCAATTCCTGGTGGCGGCGGCACCGCCTTCGCTCCGGCGCGCTGCAGGCCGGGCACGGCCTCGTCGGTCGGGACGTGCGCGAGCGCGGCCAGCTCCGGGACCGAGAGCAGATCACCGGAGGCGAGGCGTCGTTCGGCCACGGCCCGGACCGGGTGCCTGAGCCGGACGCGGCGGTAGTAGTTGTGTTCGCTGTAGGCCGCGAACGCGCTGGCGATGGCATGCCCGCGTCCGCGCAGGTGCTCCCGCACCGGAACCCGCTGCTCGCCGGTCGCGTGCTCGTCGACCAGGGTGGCCACGGCGTACCGGATGCGGGTCTCGTACTGGGAGCTGCGCTGCTTGGCCACGATGACCCGGTCCTGCGCCGAGGTTTCCAGCGAGGTCTGGTGATCGACGACCGGCCGCTTCGCGGTCGTGGCGGGCTTGCGCGATCCGGTGTGCGGGGTGATCAGGTCCAGGAGGCGACCGGCCAGCCGGACCGAGCTGCCCGCGCGGACCCGGCGGGCGGCTCGGCGGGCTGTGCGGACCCGCGCGCCGGTGACCGGGCGCGCAAGGATCTGCACCACGGCCCGTTCATGAGTGGCCATGCCGGCCGGGGCACCCAGCAAGGCCCGGACCGGATCGGCGGGGAAGTCCGACCGGATGGGCAATGCCTCGCTGCGGGCCAGGCGCAGTTCGCCGCCCACGGCCTCGACCGCTTTGCCCGGCGGAGTGGCCAAGGGGATCGGCGGCTTGGCCGGTGCGGTGCGGGTGTGCGCGCCGGGCCAGGCAGCCTCGACGGCGCGCTCGGCCATGCCGGGTGGCACCACGCCCGGCAGCCACAGCCGCAACGCGACCCCGGCATGGGAAAACACGTACTCCCACACGATGTGCGGCTGGCCGTGCATCCGCCGTTTCCAGCCGGACCGCAACAGCCCGACCAGGTTGGAGTACAAGGCCGCCGCACCGTCCGGATCGACCGTCGGCGGAGCCAGCACCGTGACCAGCCGGGCGTCGGCGGCCATCCGGCCATGGCACCGGCGCGCCCACCACCGTCGCCCGACCGCAATGCCGGCCACCGCAAGCGCAACGGCCGGCCCGACGAACAGTCCCCAGGACAGCGCGAATTCCCGCAGCGCCGCGACGACAGCGCGCACTGCGGCACCGGGATCGCGCAGGTAGTCCTGCAACGGTGACGCAAGCGTTCTGGCCGAAGCGACCACAGACTGAGTGGATGACATCAGACATCCCTTCTCGCAAGGAAAAATCGCAAAGGCGCGGATTCAGGCCGCGTATCGTCCGGCGTCGTCCGCGCTCCGTTGGCCTTGCGGCATCGCGGCAGGAGCGGACGGGTCGCTGGGCACGAGTCGCAGATGACGGCGCCGCCTGTGTGCCCGTTCGGCGTCGATCTCGGCCTGCCACTGCGACAGCCGACGCCCGCCCATGCGCTTGAGGAACTGCGGGATGCGGTTCGCGGGCACCCCGACCAATCGCGGGCCGAGCACGGCGAGCAGATCCGAGGCTTCCTGCGACGACCACCCGGCCTCGGTGATGGCGTCCTCGTCGGGAAACACGTCGGCGACCCGGTCACGGTCGGGATCGATGAAGGAGTCTTCGCGACCGCCGTAGCTGTACACCCACAGGAAGTTCTCCGGCGGGTCGGGCTCGATCAGCCTTTTGAAACGGCGTACTTCCTTGGTATAGCAATAAAAAGTCACCTGTGGGCAGGCTCGCATCACGCGACACCACGTCAAAGTGTAGGCATCGCTGAAAAAATCGCCGGCATCGTGCAACCTGACAAATTTCCCGGCCAGGCGCGGCGCCGACAGTTCGCGGATCATCGCCTCTGTCCAACCGGGAAGATCGTCCAGAACGTACGCGAGATTGGCAGTATGCTTGGCTTTGACCGCAGGGAAGAGATAAGTTCCGTTGCGCGCGTAGCAGATCCGAGTGCACGCGCTCGCCGCCGGGCAGGTCACCTGCGTCCGTCCGTCGGGCAACCGGGCGGCCAGCGCAGGAAGAGTCCAGTTCCAGACACCGATGGCGCGCATCTCCCGGTTCTGCGTCAGCAACCGGGCTGGCCGCGCCGGAATCGTAGGTACGTGGGCGGAAGAAGACATACGACACCTCGCAAAGGCAGTCAGTCGGGGTGCAAGAAACGAGCAGAAACGTTGTGGTTGAAGGGATCGATCCGCAGCGGTTGGGGCGGGCTATGCAGCGCCGCCGAGGTCGACGTGACCGTCAGCGTCCGCATCAAGCGTCAGCTCGGTGTCGTCGATGCCGAGATCGACAAACGCACCGTCGTCCGTGCTAGATTCGTGTTCCGCGTACTGCGCCAACTCGGCCGGATCTGTTGTGATGAGCGCGTTTTCCTGCGGCGAAGCCAGCGACTGGAACGCGACTCTCTGCGTCCCGGTCGAGAGCAGACCTTGTCCCTTGTCCGCGGAAATCAGGAACTGCTTCTCGCCTTCGGACAGGTTGAAGGTCGCCACGATCTCGTCGATCGCTTGCGGCGCTTGGCGTAGGAGAACCTGAGTGGCGGCGTTGGCGATGATTGCCTTGCCCAGTTCCGTGTCGAGGACGTCGCCGACATCTTGGGTCGCGATCGTCAAGCCCGCCCAGTGTTTCCGGGCTGCTTTGGCCATCCGGTGCAGAAAACGCGCCCCGGCAGGGTCCTGCATGAGCAGCCACGCTTCGTCGACCGTGATCAGCCTCGGCCGCCGGATGGCCGGGTTGGACACCCGCCGCCACACCGTGTCCAGCGTCAACAGGGTGCCGATCGGCCGGAGTTCGTCGGGCAGGTCGCGCAGGCTGAACACCGTCAGGTGCCCCTCGGGCCGCGTGGTGGTCGGCCCGGACAACATCGTGGAGAACGCGCCCTCGACGAACGGATGCAGCCGCGCGCCCAGGTCCGCCGCGACCGGGTCCGCAGTGCCGGCGAGGACCGCGGCGAGATCCGCCAGCAGCGGCGCCTGCCGGCCCCAGGTTCGCGGGTCGCTGGTGATCCCGGCTTCCAGGTAGGTGGCCATGATCGCCCGGTCGAGCACGGCTCGTTGCTGCGCGGACAGTTCAGTGGCCAGCAGCACCCCGATGACGGTGTGCAGGAACAGTGCCCGGCGGGTCAGGGCGTCCTTGGGGGCGGTGCGGCGCCCGTCCGGCCTGATGGCGATCGGCAGGTCGAACGGGTTGATGCGGACGTCGGCGTCGCCGAGGTGGATGTAGGTGCCGCCGATGGCCTCGCCGAGTCGTCGGTACTCGTCCTCCGGGTCGATGATCGCGACCTCGACCCCGCGGTAGAGGCTGCGCAGGGTTTCCAGCTTCACCAGGTAGGACTTGCCCGCGCCGGAGCGCCCGAGCACCACCGCGTTGTAGTTGTCCGCGGAAAATCGGTCCCAGTGCACCAAGCCCTGGCTGCCGACGTTGAATCCGTAGAGCACGCCGGCCGGTGCAGAGACGCTGGTCGGGTCGGCGGGCGGCAGATCGGGGCTGGTGAAGGGAAACGCGGCGGCCAGGGCACTGGTGTCGAAGGTGCGGCGCATGCCGATGAGGTCCAGCGCCAGCGGCAGGGTGGACACCCAGCCTTGAAGCGACCGGTAGGTGGTCGGCTGCGCGTTCATCAGCAGCGACGCGGCGAGCGCCCGCACTGCGGCGACCTGCTCGGCGAGATCGTCTTCGCTGGTGGCATGCACGGTCAGGTACAGCCCGAGCCGGTACAGCTTGCCTTCGCCGCGGGCGACGCGGGCCGAGAGGTCGTAGGCGTCTTCGGTGGCGGCCTCGACCATCGGGTCCAGCAACCGCCCCTTGTCCGAGGTGTATCGCCGTCCCGATTCCAATTTGGACAGCTGGCGCTTGAGCCGGTGGGCGGCGGTGACGGGGTCGATCGGCTCGATGTGCAGCGACACGTCGACGCGGCCGGGGTAGGACAGCAGCGGCTGCAGCCATCCTGCGTGGACTTCGCGCGGGTAGCCGGTGATCGCGAAGGAGGAGACCCATTCGCCGCCGATCTCCAGGTGCCGGGGCGCGACTGACAGCGAGTCCGGCGTGAACGCACTGGCCCTGCCCGACGGTGCGTTCGTGTGCGGCGTCCTGTGGCCTCGATTACGGCCGAGCTTCCTGCTCATAGGTCCCCGCCCTCCCATTCGTCCAGGGCCGTCGGCTCCGGCGGCGCGCTGTCAGGTCCGGCGCGACGGGCCGTGCTCCGGTGACGGACTGGTGGCTCGTCGCCGGAGTCCGGGGCGGCGGTGGTGATCACCTCGTCCGCGCCGGCCAGGCCCGCCGAGGGCGGGACGAGGCTGTCCGGGTTGCACGCGGTGGCCAGCACGGCGGTGGCCTGCCCGGCGTCCAGGGGCGTGATCGTGATTCCGGCCGGGGAGAGCAGTTCGGTGGCTTCGCCCAGGCGTCGCACGAGCCGGGTTTCCGCCGAGCGCCGTGCGGTCTCGGTGATCTCGCCGTCCCGGCTGCGGGCGCGACGCGCCCTCAGCGCGGCGAGCGGGGACGGGCCGCCGAGCCCGTCGGTCGGCCCCGTGGCGCGGACCGGTTCGCGCAGCACCAGCAGGACCTGGCGGCGCAGCAGATCGGCGGAGCGGCGCAACTGGTCGAGGTAAGTCGCGTGTTCCCGCGCGGCGGCTTCGAGCATCGGATGCGGCAAGCCGGGGGCGGCCTCGCGCAGGTCGCTGATCTGGCGGCTCAGGTCCAGCCGTTCGGCCCGGATGAGCACCTGCACCGGCGCGGAGATCGAATGCAGATACCGGCCGAAACTGGCGACCAGCGCCTCCTGCTCACCGGGCGTGCGGAGCGCGAAGTTGACGGTGCTGGCCACCGCGACCATCGCGACCCCGTCGGGGCCGAGGTCGACGACACCGGCCTCGGTGACTCCTTCCGCGGGCAGCCGCAGCGCCGCCGGAGACACCTCCGACCTGTGCGCCGCACCGGCGGCATCGGTCGCGGTGATGCTGCTGACCAGCCACTCGGGTGCGGGCCGCACCCCTTCGGGAGCAGCCACGCGGCGGCGCGGTTGCAGCCGCTGGCGAAGGGCCGCGAGCACGAGCCGGTCCAGGCTCATGCCGTCGCGCTGACCCAGCGCCAGAACCGCCGCAGTGACTCCGATCGGGATTGCGACGATCAGGAAGACCGGCAGCGGCACCACACCGCGGGTCAGCGTCCAGGCGCCGTAGAGCACGATCCCGGTCACCGCGAGGATCGCCAGCTGGCGAGCGGTGAGGTTGGCCAGGACGCGATCCTCGCGATCGACGTCGGACGGGATGCGCACGGGCTGGGTCATGACTTCTCACCTCCACGGGGCGGGGCTTTCGGCACGGACTTCGGCGGTGCCGGTGGCGTGGGCGGTGCCCGGAACGTCACCGGCGGCGCGGACGGCGTGCGCGGGCGGGCGTCGCCGAGGCGCGGCTGCGGGCGCGCGGTCCGGAACACCGGTGCGGTGGGCGGCGCAGTCGCAGGCGTGGTCGGCTGGGACACGTGGGTCGGTTCCGGTGTCGGCGGCTGGAACCGCAAGTGCGGGGGAACTGCGGCCGTCGCGACCGGTCGAGCCGGGGGCGCGGCACCGCCGGCGCGGCGCGGCGCACGGGGAGCTTGGAACCGGGGTGCCGTCGGGGCCTGCTTGCGGCGGCGCCCGGCGGGCGGCGGGGCCGGGATGCCGGGCTTGGGTGCGGAACTGAATTCGGGCATGGCGGGTCCTTGGGTGGCCGGGGTGACGGCCGGGTCGTGGGTGGTCTCCTGCGGACCGGGCTGCAGAAACGCCGGTCGCTGCGAGGGCGGGCGCGGCTGCTGGGCAGCACGGGCGCGCTCTGCGTCGTAGGCCGCCTGCATCCGCTTGTTGACCGCCTCCGGTGTCCGCGGGCTCCGCGGCGGAGGGTGCGGCGGCGGATTGGCAGCAGCCCCGCCCCGGCCGCCGCCCCTGTGTTCCTTGCCGCCGCCGGCGGCCGTGCTGGCTTTGCCGAAGCGACTGGACTTCCCTGCGACCATCCCGAATGTTTTCGCTGCGATGTAGGTTTTGACGAGGCTTCCGAGGAGCGAGCGGCCGTTGCCGATCCTGGCGGCCGAGAGGAACCAGAACGGGATCTTGAACAGGATGTAGAACAAGGCGATCGCGGCGATCACCATGCCGAGCGCGGACAGCGTCGAGCCGAACAGACGCACCCCGCCGGCCAGGAAGGTCCGCACGGCGGTGATCAGCACGAGGGACTGCGCGACCTGGATCGCCAGCGTCGCCCCGAACGCCTTCCACCACCACCGGGCGATGCCGTCGGTGTGGGGCAGGCAGTGGCACATCAACAGCAGCGGACCGGTGACGATCAGGATCAGCGTGATGACCACGCGGACGGCGTAGACGGCCAGCAGGGCGATCCCGACGACCACGAGCACCAGCGCCAGCAGGATCATGAAGAACCCGCCGGAGACCGCGCCCTGGACCGTGTCCTTGAGGGTCGACCCGAGCGAGGGCGGATTGACCCCGTCGCCGAGGACTGCGGCGGACAGCGCGTTGGCCAGCCGGATGAGCTTCTCGGCGAAGAACAGCGACAGCGCGGAGGCGAGAAAGCCGATCGGGATCCGCGGGCCGATCTCTTTGATCGAGTACCGGCTCTGCACCGTCTCGTGGGACATCACCACGATCCCGGCGACCAGGATCAGCATCCCGTAGCAGGCCAGCACGATCTGCCACGAGTTGTCCCACAGCTCGCCGACGCCGGGAAGCTGGTCCAGCGTCGGCGTGGTCAGGACCGTGTGGCCGAGCAAGTCCAGGATCGGCGACAGCGCGGCGGTGACCAGATCCTTGAACACGCCGTTGATCGCCTTGGCGATGCAGCCGGTGATGTTGGTCAGCCCGCAGTCCGGATCGCCGTTTCCCGTGCTGGGACCGCCTGGTTGCGGGCTCGTGCTCGGCGGCGGGGTGGGTTGCGGGATGCAGTCCTCGCCCGTGCACGGCGGGTTCGCACTCGTGCTCGGCGCGGTGGCCGGGCCGCCGGGCGTGCACCCGATCTGGCCGGGGAAGCAACTCGTCGGCGGCGGCAGCTCGGTGACCGGAGGCAACGGCGTCGCCGGGACCGACGGGCGCGGCGAGCCGGTCGGAAAGTGACACGCCGGGTCCGGCGAGTTCGGCGCACACGAGTTACGGGGATCGGGCGGCACCGGCAACGGCGGCGGTTGCTGCGGCGCGGGCTGCGCCAGCGCCGCCTGCTGCACATCGGGCTTCTGGGCCGCGCCGGGCGAGGCCCACGCACTGACAGCCAGCACACCGCCGAGCACCACGGTCAGGCCCAGGGCCAGCAGCCAGACCAGCCGCCGCCGGGAACCCCGGCCGGCGCGCTGCGGGGCGAGCAGGACCCGCGCCTGGCGCGCCGGGGCCGCCGGGCGCGCGCCGGTGGCGGGCTCGCCGCGATCGGGCTCGGGCACGCGGGGGCGTCGGGTCGCGGTCATGGCCTCAGGCCCCGACAATCCCGCGCAGGATTTCCACCACGAGCGGCGCCAGCGCCGCCAGCCCGTAGCCCCACCCGGCGCTCTTGAACGCGGTCTTCGCTTTCTCGACTTCGCCGGGGTCGCCCCCGGCCATCAGGTACCGGACGCCGCCGACGGTGAGGAACACCGTCGCCAGCCCGGCGAGGATGCCGAGCAGCCAATTGCGGATGTTGTCGAAGACCTCCCCGACGCTTGCCGCGATCGCGAGCACCTGTGTCGAGGCCTGCGCCGCATCCGCGGCGAGCGAGCTGAGCAGGACCGCGCCGAGTACCGCGAAGACCACCGAGCGGACCACCGGCCGCAGTCGAGAGGTCCGATGACATGGGTGTGCGGCATCCGCGTGTGTCGTCGACCGTGAGCGGCTGACGACGCCCGCGTGCGGCCGGTCCTGATCGGATGTGCTCGACGCGGACGCGCGCGGCGGCGCAGTGGCGTGCTGCGTTTGGGGATGGGGTGTCACGCGCATCGGCGCACCTCCGAAGTCGACTCGTGCTCGGCGGTACGCGGAGAGCCGGATGGGGCCTCCCCGCACCCCAAGAAGCCGGATTTCGGGTCGTTTTTCGACACCGCCTGTGACGATTTCCTGGAAGCAGCCGGTCGGCCGTTGCGCAGACGACCGCTCACAGCGCGTGACAAGTTGGACTTTTCCTCGGCGGGCACGTCCGGCGCGCCGACGACCAGGGCGGCGACAGCTGCGTCGGCGACGGGGTCCTCGGAGTCGGTGTCGGCGAGCTGATCGCGCAGCCACGCGACGAGTCGGTCCTCGGCTCGATCACGCGCTTTGAACGCGGTTTTCAGCGCGGTGCCGTGGCGCTGCGCCCAGTCGGTCACCGAGGTGTCGCCGAGCCGCGTCGCCGAGATCAGTTCCGCTTCGGCGGAGGTGAGAATCTGCTCGCCCACCGCCCGTGCGAGCACCAAGTCGGGGTGCCCGTACGGCGGGCGCGGCGCCGCCGAGTGATAGCCCGAGCCCGCCGGCAGCGGAGCGTCCAGAGACGCTTCCAGCGCGGCTTGCCCGGCACGGCGAGCGGCGAAGTGCAGCCGGGCGATGATGCCGGGATCGGTCAGATCCACCGTCGCCAACGCTTGGACGAATCCGGCGAGCACGGCCGCGTGGACATCTGCGCGATCGAGCGGATACCGCGCCGCCAGCCACCGGGAACTCGAGGCCAGCGACGGCAGCGCCATCCCGACGCACGCCACCGTCCACGCGCCCCCATGAGCACGGGAACGCAGCACCAAATGCGCCCACACGTCGTCCTGGGTGCGATGCGGGCACTGCTTGCTCATCACCCGGTCCCGCAGCTCGTCCAGCGGCACCGCACGCCGCGGCAACCCGGCGAACCGGGCCCCGTCCACGGCCATCGGCTCCGGCCCGGTGACCAGCCACCCGAAGGCGTCGCGCGCGGTGTCCAGCGGCAACCATTCGCGCCCCTCGCGATCGGGCCGGATAGGTGCGGACACAATCTCGTCGTTCGTCATTTATGTGCTCCTGGCTGGCGTTGGTTAATCAGCTCCGTCAGGACGCCAGAGCGACGGCAAGAAAAGAACAAGAAAAGAACAATAATGATCTTCTTGGTAGGTGGACGCGGCTACTAAAGCCACCACCTTGAAGGATTCAGAAACCCCGCTCGGGACAGCTTGTCGCGGCAGCATCCATGATCGCTTTAGTAGCGTTTGAACTGGTCTTTTAAGTGCTTCTTAGCAGGCAGTCGGCGGTCCGTCGTGGCGGGCTCGTGACGACTCCCGCCGAGCGCTTTTGATTCGGTCCGAAAATTCTTCTCGCCCCGAGCCCGGGTTATTCGACAGCAAGTCAATCCGCGCAGTGTCGTGCTCGAATACTTCCGGATGCTGGGAAGTGTCGATGCATTCGGGCTCGCGTCTAGATGTGTGGGGCTCTGGGTTTCGGGAGTTCGCAAAAACTTGGGCGAGCGGTGTCGAAAAACGGCCTCAAAACCGGCTTCTTGGGGTGACTTGGCAGACCACGCCGATCACGCCGCGAGGAAGGCCACCGATGACTTCTACACCGCATCCCGAGCCCGGACGCTGTCACCGCCGCTTACCGCATCGCGACACCGCAAGCCTCCGTCGTGGCCGGCACCGCGCGCCACGGACCACACCTGCTACCGCAGCTGCCCTGCGTCCGCGTCCGGCGACGTTCTGGTCGTTCGCCGACGCGGAGATGCTGCCCGGCACCGCACTGCTTCCCGGCTGGCTCGGACGCACGATCGTCACCCTCGTGACGACCTACACCTGCCCCGGCGACCGCGTCCTTCTCGTCGCCCCGCCGCCGTCCCCGTGCGCTCTTCGGCACGCGGTCGGCGGCACCTGCGGCGCCGAGGCGTACGCCGGTCTCGCCGAGGCGGTCTGGACCGTCGCCCGGCTCGGTCGTGGCGCCGACACCGCGACCGCGGCGCCCGTCCCTGACGACCCGGCCGAGCACACCGGCTCGTCCCGCCGTGCCGGAGTGGGGTCGGGGTCGCGACCCCGACTCGGTCGGCTCGGGCTGCGCCCGGCACTCGGACTGCACCCCGGCTCTGCACGTCCTCGGCATCGCGACGGAGACGGACCGCACGGCGGCTTCGATCTGATCGTCACCGCGCTCGATCCGCACGCCACCGACTGGCTCGCACGCACCGACTGGGCCGCTCTGCTCACCCCGCGCGGCCTCCTCGCGACCGTCACGCACTGCGATGGCCGTGATGGCTGGCTGCGTGATCCGCACGCGACTTTGCTGAACACGTTGGGTAGTCAGGGGTTGCGGTGTCTCGATCACATCGCCGTGCTCGCCGCTCCCATGCCGGACACGCCGGACTGCCTCGCGGCCGCCGACCGGACGGGCACCGCAGTGCCTGCGCCGGGCTTCTCGCCGCGCGCGGTCGACGCCGCAGCGCCGCCGCTGCGCACGGTGCATCACGACGTCGTTCTGCTCGGGCGGTTGTCGCCGGACGCGGCGGACGACGGTGCCCTCGACGGGAAGGAGACCTCGGATGTCTAAGCGCATCGGCGGACCACTCCCCCGCCCGGCGGGGGAGTGGTCCGAAGGCCCGGTTGTGGCGTCGGTGTGGCCGACCGGGACCGACAGCCTGGCGGCCCAGCTGACCGAGGGCGGCTACCACGACGCCACCGCTGCCGACCCTGCCTTGATGGCTCCGGCGATTGCCCGCTACGCGATCGCGGCGCTGACCCGGCCGGGCGATGTCGTGCTCGATCCCGACTGCGGAGCGGGCACCACGGTCCTCGAAGCGCTCCGGGCCGGGCGGCACGCGATCGGGTTGACCGTGCAGCGCCGGTGGTGGCGTTTGGCGCGCGCCAACGTGACCGCCGCGAAGGCACGCGGGGTGTTCGTCGACGGCATGGTCCTCATCCTCGACCGACGCCCCGGAACGGCCGCCGCCGCGGCCACGGCCGGGCTGACCGGGCGGATCGATCTCCTCCTGACCACCCTGCGCCCCTGTCCGGCCGGCGACCTCGACGGGGCGCTGGAGAGGTTGCACGGACTGCTGGGGCAGTACCGGCCGCTGCTGCGTCCGGGCGGGCACGTGGTCGTCACCAGTGCCCCGCGGCGCCACCCCATGCGGCACGACCTGCTCGACGTTCCCGGCCGGATCGCGGCGGTCGCCACCGCGGTCGGGCTGGCACCGGTCGCGCGGTGTGTGGCGCTGACCGCGACGGTGCGACGAGGCCGCACCTACACCCGCGCGTCGCTGGCCCAGCGCCGCGCCGCCGCCCGAGCCGAACGCGTTCTCGGGCATCCGGTCGCGCTGCCCGCGCACCACACCGCGCTGGTGCTCCGGGCCGGTCCCGACGCCGCCGACCCGGCCCTGAGCCAGTCCCTCCCGGCGCTGCCCGCACCGCCGCGACCATGCCGCGCCGGGCGCGGGACACGGCCCGATTCGGCCGCCGCCTGAGCGCGCGCCGCGTCACCTGGCACCCGTCGGCGCCTTGCCCGTGGCGCAGCGACTCGAGCCGACCTACCGCGGCTCGCGACTTCAACCCACCGTGCCGAAGGAGCGAATCTCATGGACACTGCCTACTACCGAGACGAGACGGTCACGCTCTACACCGGCGACGCCACCGCGACCCTCGCCAGTCTGGGGGAGAAGTCGGTGGATTGCGTCGTCACGAGTCCGCCGTACTGGGGGTTGCGCGACTACGGGACCGGATCCTGGGTCGGCGGCGATCCCGGTTGCGCGCACCTGGCCGCGGCCGGACGCGGCGGCAACATTCCCCAGTCCAGACACCCCCGTCTCGCCTACCCCGCAGCGCATCGCGGTGGTGCGCCGCAGCGCTGCCGCCGGTGCGGTGCCTGCCGCGAGGACGACCAGCACGGCCTGGAGGCGACCCCACAGGACTACGTCGACCGGCTCAGGGCGGTCTTCGCGCAGCTGCATCGTGTCCTGTCCGACACGGGCACGGTGTGGCTGAATCTGGGCGACTCGTATTCCGCCGAACCGCCCGGTCGCACTAGCGATCCGATGCGGGCGAGCAGCCTGTCCGGTCGCAGCGCGGCGGTGCCGCTGCGGGAGTCGGTGCGCCGGGCCGGGGTGGCGCGTACCCGGAGCCTGCCGCGGAAGAACCTGGTCGGCATGCCGTGGCGCGTGGCGTTCGCGTTGCAGGCCGATGGCTGGATTCTGCGGAACGCGATCGTGTGGCACAAACCCAACACGATGCCCGAATCCGTGCGCGACCGGGTCTCCAACCGGTACGAGATGCTGTTCCTGCTGACCAAACAGCAGAAGTATTTCTTCGACCTCGACCCGATCCGCGAACCACTCGCATACCCGGAAGCCCTCACAGCGGGCAGCGTGATCGGCGGCGCGAACAAAGGCCGACATGGCGGTATCGGCGCGACCGCGCGCCGCCGCGGACACAGCGTGTACGGCAAGTACCGGGATGCCGATCCGTTCGCAGGGAAAACCCACGGGGACGCGATGCGCCCGACCGGTGCGCGGCACACCGCCGCGCATGCTCGTGGCAAGAATCCCGGGGACGTCTGGTCGATCACCACCCGCCCGTTGCGGGAGGCGCACTTCGCCGCGTTCCCGGTCGACATCCCGCTGCGCTGTATCGCCGCCGGATGCCCTGATGGCGGTATGGTGCTCGACCCGTTCAGCGGTGCCGCCACCACCGGTCTCGCTGCGCGCCAGCTCGGCCGCTCCTATGTCGGCATCGACCTCAACCCGGAGTTTCACGCCATCGGCCTGCGCCGCCTCGGCCTGTCCACACAGGACACTGGGAGGGCCGCATGACCGCCTTCGCCGCACGCTCCCGTGAGGACGACACTGTCACGCTGGTGACCGCCGACGCGAAAGCCGGAATTCAGAACCTGCCCGAGGATTCGGCGGACTGTCTGGTCACCAGCCCGCCCTACTGGCGGCTGCGCGACTACGCACCCGACACCTGGGCCGGCGGTCGGCCCGGCTGCCGCCATCGGCCCGCCAGCCTCCGCGACGCGGGCACCGGGCGGTGGCGGTGCCGAGACTGTGGGGCCCGGCGCGAGCATCCGCAGATCGGGCTGGAACCGACAGCGGACGACTACATCGCGACTTTGTGTGCGGTGTTCGCCGCGGCCCGGCGGGTGCTCACCCCACGGGCCACGGTGTGGGTCAACCTTGGTGACAGCTACTCGACCAATTCCGACGGCTACTGGTGCAGCACACCCGGCCAAGTTGGGCAGCCACACTGCCGGCCGCGAGCGGACGTGCCGCACAAGAATCTGCTCGGTATGCCGTGGCGGCTGGCCTTCGCCCTGCAGGATGACGGGTGGATCTTGCGGTCGGCGATCGTCTGGCACAAGCCCCACGCCACGCCCACCCCGGTCTCCGATCGGCTCGCGACCCGGCACGAGATGCTCTTCCTGTTCGTCACGCAGCCGGACTACTACTTCGACCTCGACGCGATCCGGCGGCCTTACACCGGCGACCGCGCCCTGCCCCGCCGCGCCCACTACGGCGGCACCAAGCCGAACACCGCACGCGGAACCTGGCCCCGCACACCTGCCGACGGGCAGCGCGGTCGCAATCCCGGCAACGTGTGGACCATTCCGCCCGACCGCACCCGTGCCGGGCATCCCGCACCCTCGCCGGTGGAGATCCCGCGGCGGTGCATCGCGGCCGGATGCCCGCCCGGCGGTCACGTCCTCGACCCGTTCAGCGGAAGCGGCACCACCGGGATCGCGGCGCGTGAACTGGGGCGGCGCTTCACCGGCATCGACACCAACCCCGCTTACCAGGACCTCGCGCGGCGGCGGCTGGACGTCGGCGGGCATGGGGGTGACCGATGATGGCCGGAACCGGGTCGGCGGTGAGGTTGTGCGTCGGCGATGCGGGTGAGGCAGTCGCAGGGATGGCTGCCGCGTCGGTTGATTGCGTGGTGACATCGCCGCCGTATTGGGGTTTGCGGGACTACCGCGTCGCCGGGCAACACGGTGTCGAGTCCACCGTGGATGGATATGTTGCGCGACTGGCCGAGGTTTTCGGGGAGTTGTCGCGGGTGCTGGCGCCGGGCGGGACGGTGTGGCTGAATCTGGGTGATTGCTTCGGTGGGTCGTGGGGGAATTACGTGGCGCCGGGCTCGGTCGCGCGCACTGCGCCGGTGCGGGCAGCGACGGGGTACGGGGTGCATCGGCCGCCGCAGTCGTTGTTTCGGCGCAAGGATCTGGTGGGTGTGCCCTGGCGTGTGGTGCTGGCGTTGCAGGACCACGGCTGGTTGGTACGGAATGCGGTGGTGTGGGAGAAGCCGAACGCGCGGCCGGAGAGTGTGCGGGATCGGCTGGCTCAGCGTTACGAGACGGTGTTCCTGCTGACCCGGTCGCCGGTGCACTGGTTCGCCTCGGATATCGCGGAGGAGGGGATGACGGATCTCTGGCGGGTGCCGGCGGGGCGTTCGGGTACGGGACATCCGGCAGCGGGAACGCTGGAGATCGCGCGGCGTTGTGTCCGTCTGGGGTGCCCGCCCGGTGGTGTGGTGCTGGATCCTTTCTGCGGCAGCGGAACCACCGGGATCGCCGCGCTGGAACATGGGTGCTCGTTCATCGGTATCGATCTGGATCCGGATTGTCATGACCTGGCCTGGCTCCGCCTGACGGGTGCGGTGGCCTCGTGAACGCAGCGAAGAACCGCGCGGCCGTGCTGACCATGGGGGAGGTGGCGGCGTTGCCGGCAGTGGTGGATCTGATGACGGCGGCGCGGGCGTTGCGGATCGGACGGACGACAGCGTACGCGCTGGCACGCGACGGTAGTTTTCCGTGCCCGGTGCTGCGCGTCGGCGGCGAGTACCGCGTCCCGACCGCTGGGTTGCGACGGGTGCTCGGCCTGGACGAGCCTGCCGGGTGAGCGCTGCTCGGGGATTCGTCAGATCGGGTGGTGTCGCTCGGGCTCGGGCTTCCCCGAGCAGGTTCTGCAGCGCGAGCATGACGCAACCCGCTGATTCAACGCAACCGAGGGGAAGGCGGCAGGCGATGGCCGAGGGATCGGTGTACAAGCGCTGTTCCTGCAAGGACGGCAACGGTCGCAGTCTGGGTGCAGCGTGCCCGAGACTGGAACAGAGCCGGCACGGGCAGTGGTGCTACCGCGTCGAGCTGCCCGCGGACCGCGGCGGGAACCGTCGGCCGCGGCGGCGCAGCGGGTTCGAGACCGCGACGAAGGCGCAGAAGGAACTGAGCCATGTCGGCGACCTGCTCGCGCTCGCCGGGGACGACGAGGACACGCTGGGCAAGATCGCGGACGTGATCGCCGCCGCGATCACCGCACGCCGGAAACTCCCGGAACTGGAGGACATGCGCCGTTTGGTGCGGGCCGGGGCCGAGGTGCTGGAGCACCCGTTGATGGACGAGGTGTTCACCGCGTTTCTCGCGACGAAGAAGAAAGCCCGCTCCCGCAACACCTACCGTTCCTACGAGTCGCATGTGCGGCTGTACCTGCGGCCGCATTTGGGGCATCTGCGTCGGGACAAGCTGCGGGTGGCGCATCTGGAGGGCATGTTCGACGCGATCGTCGAGCACAACGACGTGATCGCCGAGTACCGGGCCAGCAAGGATCCCCGCAAGGTCGAGGCGGTGAAGTGGCAGCGCCCGGTCGGTCCGACCTCGATCCGGCGGATCCGGGAAACGCTGCGTGCGGTGCTGAGCCCGGCGGTGAAGGAAGGCCTGCTCACGGTCAATGTCGCGTCGTTGGTGGAGTTGCCGCCGGCGAAACGCCCGACCGCGAAGGTGTGGACCGACGAGCGGGTGGCGCGGTGGCGGGAGACGGGAGAGGTTCCGTCGCCGGTGATGGTGTGGACCCCGCAGCAGACCGGCCGGTTCCTCGACCACGCGGTCAACGACCCGCTGTATCCCTTGTTCCACGTGATCGCTCACGTCGGGCTGCGGCGCGGGGAAGCATGCGGTCAGCGGCGCGTCGACACTTACCTGGACTCCGCCGCGCTGGACGTGACGAACCAGATCGTGCAGTACGGCTGGGAAACCGGCGAGTCCGCTCCGAAGACGACGTCGTCGGAGAGCCTGGTCGCGTTGGACGGCGGCACGGTGCTCGTGCTGCGTCAGCACCTGGCGGACCAGGATGCGGTGATCGCACGGCTCGGTGCCGGCTGGGTCGACAGCGGGCTGTTGTTCACCCAGCCCGACGGGAGCGCGTTGCATCCGGCTGATGTCACTGCGCGGTTTCAGGAGCTGGCACGCCAGGCCGGGTTGCCGCCGATCCGATTGCACGACCTGCGGCACGGTGCGGCCACTCTCGCGCTCGCGGCCGGGGCGGACATGAAGGTGGTGCAGCACATGCTCCGGCATTCCTCGATCACCGTCACCATGGACACCTACACCACCGTGCTGCCCGAAGTCGCGCTCGCCGCGGCCGAAGCCACCGCCAAGATCATCCCGCGGTCAGCACCGCGACAGCTCGGGCGCGTCTCGGGCACGCCACCGACCATTGTGGACAGTCCGGAACCGGAAGAAAAGCTTCCGGAAAACCAAAATCCCCAGGTCGAAAACTTCTCGAACCTGGGGAGTGAGTGTGCGCCATCAGGGACTCGAACCCCGAACCCGCTGGTTAAGAGCCAGCTGCTCTGCCAATTGAGCTAATGGCGCTTGGTGCTTCCTGCCGCTGTGGTTTCCCTCGGCGACGTGGAAAAGATTAGCAGGGCGTTCAGGCCCCGTTCCAGGGGGGTCCCCTTTGCGGCTCGCCGGGGCAACCGCCCTGGTCGGCGGCAGTGACCCACCTTGAACCAGGCGAGCGAGGGCCAGTGCGTCGGCAGCTGGACCAGGGGAGAAGCCGCAGTGACCTGCGCGACACCCGCACTGCCACCGTACCCCGGAAATGACAAAACCCCGGCTTCTCCGAAAAAGATCTCGGTGAAGCCGGGGTGCAAGGGTGGCTAACGGGGCTCGAACCCGCGACCTCCTGGACCACAACCAGGTGCTCTACCAGCTGAGCTATAGCCACCATCTGGCAAAAAGATCTCGCGATCGCCTTGCTGGAAGCAATCCTAGCGGGTGCCCGCGAGCGCTTTTCAGGGGGTCACCCTCGGTGGCGTTCCAGCACTTCAGCGGCGGCGGCTTTGGCCTCGTCGCTCGTCGGGCCGGGCTGGGGGACGAAGGCGATCGCGCGGTAGTACTCGAGTTCGCCGACGGACTCCCTGATGTCCGCGAGCGCGCGGTGGGCCAGGCCTTTCTCCGGCTTGGCGTAGTAGATCCGCGGGTACCAGCGGCGCACGAGCTCCTTGACCGACGACACGTCGACCATCCGGTAGTGCAGGTGGCTGTCGAGCGCGGGCATGTCGCGAGCGATGAACCCGCGGTCGGTCGCGATCGAGTTGCCGGCGAGCGGCGCGCTGGCCGGGTCGGGCACCCATTCGCGGATGTAGTCCAGCACGCGCTGCTCGGCCTCGGCCAGCGTTGTCGTCGAGGCGCGGACTTCTTCGGTGAGGCCGGACTTGGCGTGCATGTCGTGGACGACCTGCGGCATGCCGTCGAGCTTGGCGTCGTCGGCGTGGATGACGATGTCGACGCCCTCGCCCAGCACGTTCAGGTCGGCGTCGGTCACCAGCGCGGCTATTTCGATCAACGCGTCCTTGCCGAGGTCCAGCCCCGTCATCTCGCAGTCGATCCAGACAAGATGGTCGTTCACCCGCACCACCCTAACCCGACACGGGGATATCAGCGGCGTCACCTGCGCTTCCGGCGCGTTACGCTCGGTCAGCCAGTGCAACGAGGTGTGATTTCGGACTCGGAACGGGGTGCGGCCAGTGGCCGAGCAAGCGTCGGGACCAGCGGCGGAGATCGCGCAGGGATACGTCAGCGACGGGGCGGCCGTCGAGCTGGGCGCGGCGGTGATCGACGGGAAGACGGAAGCGTCGGCCGCGGTCCGGTTGCCGCTGGCGACGCTGAACCGGCACGGCCTGGTCGCGGGCGCGACCGGCACCGGCAAGACCAAGACGCTTCAGTTGATCTCCGAGCAGCTGTCCGCGGCCGGGGTTCCGGTGGTGCTCGCCGACGTCAAGGGCGACCTGTCCGGGCTGTCCGCGCCCGGCGAGGCGAGCGACCGCACCGCGAAACGGTCCGCGGAACTGGGTGACGACTGGGCGCCGGCGGGCGGTCCGGTGCAGTTCCTGTCGCTCGGCACCAGCGGCACCGGGATCCCGGTGCGCGCGACGATCACCAGCTTCGGGCCGGTGCTGCTGTCGAAGGTGCTGGGGCTGAACGAGACGCAGGAATCGACGCTCGGCCTGATCTTCCACTGGGCCGATCAGCGCGGTCTCGCCTTGCTGGACACCAAGGATCTGCGGTCGGTCATCACGCATCTGACCAGTGACGAGGGCAAGGAAGACCTCAAGGGCATCGGCGGGGTGTCCGCGGCGACGGCGGGCGTCATTCTGCGGGCACTGTCCAATCTGGAGGCTCAGGGAGGCGAGGAGTTCTTCGGCGAGCCCGAGCTGGACGTCCACGACCTGATGCGCCAGCAGGACGGCAAGGGCGTCATCACCTTGCTGGAGCTGGACAATCTGCAGTCCAAACCGGCGCTGTTCTCGACGTTCCTGATGTGGCTGCTGGCCGAGCTGTTCGAGGAGCTGCCCGAGGAAGGCGACCTCGACCAGCCGAAGCTGGTGTTCTTCTTCGACGAGGCGCATCTGCTGTTCTCCGGTGCGTCGAAGGCGTTCCTGGAGCGGATCGAGCAGACGGTGAAGCTCATCCGGTCGAAGGGCGTCGGCGTGTTCTTCTGCACGCAGCTGCCGACCGACATCCCGAATAACGTGCTGTCCCAGCTCGGCGCGCGGGTGCAGCACGCGTTGCGCGCGTTCACGCCGGACGACCAGAAGGCGTTGGCGCGCACGGTGAAGACGTATCCGAAGTCGCCGCACTACGACCTCGAGACGGCGTTGACGTCGCTGGGGATCGGCGAGGCGATCGTCACCGTGCTGTCCGAGCGAGGGGCGCCGACGCCGGTCGCGTGGACGCGGCTGCGTGCGCCGCGGTCGAAGATGGGGTCGATCGGGGCGGACGCGATCCGCGCGGCGGTCACGTCGTCGGAGCTGAACGCCAAGTACGGGGAGACGATCGACCGGGAGTCGGCGTACGAGAAGTTGACGGCGAAGGCCACGCCTGCCGAGCCTTCCGCGCCCGCTGCCGAACCTGAGGCGCCAGCCGCTCCGAAGCCGGAGAAGGAGGAGCCGGGGATGATCTCGCAGGTGTTGAGCAACCCGGCGGTGAAGTCGTTCATGCGCTCGGCGGCGAGTTCGCTCGGGCGGGAGTTCTCGCGCGGGCTGTTCGGCAACCGGCGGCGTTGAGATACCTGACAGGACATGGCAGGTATCCGCGGTTGACTGTGCCTGATCGAGTTTCCGGCAGAGGAGCAGCAGCATGACCAGTACCGCCGTCGCCGCGTTCGAACTGGACAAATGGGAGCCGCAGGCGCAGGACGAGGCCGGTGGGACGGCGTTCGCGCAGGTGCTGATCGAGAAGACGTTCACCGGGGCGGTCGAGGGGACTAGCCGGGTCGAGATGCTGACGGCGTCGAACGAGACCTCGCGCGCGTACGTCGCTTTCGAGCGCTTTACCGGCTCCGTCGACGGACGGAAGGGCAGCTTCGTTCTCCGGCACACGGCCGGGGACGAGGGATTGTCGCTGGTCCTGCTTCCCGGCTCTGGCACGGACGAGCTGGCGGGCATCTCCGGGTCGGCCGCCATCGCGGTCGACGAGGCGGGCAAGCACACGTTCACGCTGGTCTACGAGCTGCCGGGCGCGTGAAGAAGCCGCTCTCTCCAGGTCCCGAATCCCCGGAGAGAGCGGCCAGGTTTCCTCACCGTCCCGAGTGAGGAGCGAAGGCGGGCCGCCCCGACCGCGGTCCGCCTCCGGGGTTCCCGTTCAGCCGTTCCCGATCTGGTCGACGATCTTCTTGGCGTCGTTGATCGGGATGGCGAACCCGATCCCGACGCTGCCGGCTGAGGAGTTCGGGCTGTAGAGCGCGGAGTTGATTCCGATGACCCGGCCCTGGCTGTCGACGAGCGCGCCGCCGGAGTTGCCCTGGTTGATCGAGGCGTCGGTTTGGATCGCGGTGTAGCTGGGGCCGGACGTGACGTTCGAGGTCTGCCTGCCGAAGGGCGAACTCTGCTGATCGCCGCCGTCCCCGCCTCCGACGTCGGACAGCGGCCGGTTGAGCGCGCTGACGATGCCGGTGGTGACGGTGTTCTGCAGCCCGCCCGGCGACCCGATCGCGATGACCTGCTGCCCGACGGCGAGCTTGCCCGAATCGCCGAGCGTCGCGGCGGTGAGCCCGCTCGCACCTTGTGCCTGCAGCACCGCGATGTCGCTCTTGGTGTCCGAGCCGACGACCTTGGCCTGGTACTTCTTGCCGTCCGACGTGCTGATCGTGACGGTCTGCGCCCCCTGCACGACGTGCGCGTTAGTGAGGATGCGGCCGTCAGCGGTGAGAATGACGCCCGACCCGATCGCCGTGCCTTGCCCAGTCGTGACGTTCACCTGAACAACACTGGGCACGACTTTCGCGGCGACGGTGCTGACGTCCCCGGAGCCGGTGGTGTTGCTGATGGTCTGCCCGGTAGCGGAGGACGACGCGGTGGTCGAGGACCCACTGGAACCGCCGCTCAGCCCGACGATCGCCGCGCCCGCACCACCGCCGAGGAGCGCTGCGGCCAGCGCAGTGGCCCCGACGAGGACTGCCATGCGGCCAGGCCGCTTCCGTGGACCGGCCAGCGCCGCGGGCGGTTGCGCGGGCTGTGGCATCGGCCCGTAGTGCGGGGTGCCGGGTTGGTGCTGTGCGGCGTGCGGGTTTGGCAAGGGAGCGGTGTTCGGCTCGGACTGTTGAGCAGTATCCGATTGCGTTTGGCGTGCGGTGTTTGGCTGGGATTGGTGGGCAGCGCTCAGCTCGGCTGACTGGCGTTGCTGGGCAGTGCTCGGCCTAACCGGCTGGGGTTGCTGAGCAGCGCTCAGTCCGACCGCTCGGGGTTGCTGGGCGCTGTACGGCCCGACCGGTTGGGCACCACTCGGCCGACTCGCCGGGACACCGCCGGGCGTCTGCGCGTCACCCGGTGCCGGTTGCCGTGCGGGTCCCGCCACCGCTGGCTGCGCGCCATCGACCGCCGCCGGCCTTTGCCGCGCGCTCTGCTGCGACGGCGGCACCGCCGGAACTTGCGGGCCGACGTGCGACATCTCCGCGTTGCCGCCGAACGGACTCGACCCGGCCCGGTACTGGCCGTACTGCTCACTGCTCTGGTGCGGCTGGCGCCCACCGGGTGTAGCGGGGCCGGGCCGGCTCTCGTTCTCGGTCATGAACCCAGACTCGCGCCCGTGCTTATGAGAAGCCTGTGGAAAACCCTCAGGCTTTCCTGAGAAGAATAAGCTGAGAATTCTCAGCCGTTCTCAGGCAGCGGTGCATCGTCGCCCGTGCCGTGCCGTGCCGTGCCGTGCCGTGCCGTGCCGTGCCGTGCCGTGCCGTGCCGTGCCGTGCCGTGCCGTGCCGTGCCGTGCCGTGCCGTGCCGTGC